>NZ_JBHLZP010000002.1:0-82109 GCF_042429965.1 Actinoallomurus acaciae | reverse complement strand
GCGCGGTGAGGGCGGGCACGCCGAGTGCGGCGCCGACGTCGAACCCGACCTCGCCGGGCAGCGGCACGGCCTGCTCGGCGGGCACGACGGTGAACTCGGCGGCGGTGCCGGTGGGCCGCCCGGCCGCGGCCATGTAAAGCCAGACCCGTTGACCGACCCGCTCCTGGTCGCCCCCCTCACCGACGGCGTCGATCGCGCCGGCACCATCCAGGTGCGGGGTGACCTCGGGGAACCCCATGGGCCCGGTGGCGCCGGAGCGTGCCTGCCAGTCGGCCGGGTTGACGCCGGACACGGCGACCCGGACACGAACCTCACCGGGGCCGGGCACAGGCGGGTCACGGTCGACGAGTTGAAGCACGTCGGGACCGCCGTTGTCGCGGTAGACGGTCGCCTTCATGATTCGTCCTTACGCTCATCGATGCCGGTGCCACGGCGAAACAGGGCGTCCATCCCCGCACCCGTTTCCTCGCCGCCTAGGGCCTGTCTCGGTTGGGTCGTAGGTTTTCCACAGCCGTGTGTGTGGTCTTTCTTTGGGGTGTGGGGGGCTTGACAATGGAAGTGGGGTCGGCGCCCCCTGGGAGGGAGGGGAGTGTCTGGGAGGGAGGGGAGTGTCTGGGAGGGCGGGGAGTGTCTGGGAGGGCGGGGAGTGTGTCCCGGGCGGCGGGACTTCGGAACGCGCCCTAGCCGATCGGGACTTCGTTGGAGCGGGACTCGACGGCGTCGAGGGCGGCGCGGGCGGCGTCGTCGAAGGTGAGCTCGCCGACCGCCATGTTGGCCTCCAGGTGGGCGGCGTCGGCGGTGCCGGGTATGAGCAGGACGTTCGGGGCGTGGTGGAGCAGCCAGGCGAGGCCGACCTGGGAGGGCGTCACGCCCAGCGACTCGGCCACGGCGTGGACCGCCGGCTCCTCCGTGACCTTGGGCAGGCCCGGAAAGGCCCCGCCGAGCGGGAAGAACGGCACCCACGCGATGCCCTCGGCCACGCACAGCCGCAGCATGTCCTCGTCGGCGCGGGAAACGAGGCTGTACGCGTTCTGTACGCAGACGATGCCGGCCGGCAGGGCGCGGCGCAGGCCGTCGACGGTGACGCTGCTGAGGCCGATCGCGCCGATCTTGCCCTCGTCGCGCAGTGCGGTCATGACCGCCAGCTGGTCGTCGATGTCGACCACCTGGTCGCCCTCGGGACGGAGCCCGGGGCCGGAGTCGAGGCGCCGGAGGTTGACCACGGGGAGCCGATCGACGCCGAGGCTGCGCAGGTTGTCCTCGACGCTGGCCCGCAACTGCTCGGGCCGCTGCGCGGTCCGTAGCGGCAGCCGCCCGCCCGGGTCGGGGTCGGCGCCGACCTTGGTGACGACCAGAACGCCGTCCTCCGCGCGGAGCGCTTCGCGGATCACGGCGTTGGCGAAGCCGAAGCCATAGAACTCGGCGGTGTCCACGTGATTCACGCCCAGCTCGACCGCGCGGCGTACCAGTGCGACGGCCTCGTCGCGGCGGTCGCGCAGGCGGTCGAGCTGGGCCGCGCCGTAGCCGACCCGGGACACGGTGCGGCCGGCGAACGAAGCGGTAGGGGTGCTGATGATGTCTCCTCGGTCGGCGATCGCATCGGTGTGCGACATCGGACCGACACCGTACGAACATGGAGTAACAGATGTCAATATTTGTCACCACAACCAGAGGTGGCGGCAAGTGAGCTGACGGCCTTTGACGTCTGTCAGTCCGTTGCCGTACGTTCGCGGCTGCGGAGGCCTGGTGACTGGGCACGACAGCCTTGAAGCGGCGGCCTCATACCAGCTCGACGGGGAGATCTGATTGCGCGGGGAGCCACTCGACGCTGAGACGATCATGTCGGCCACCGAGGAGGTCCTGCGCCGCCACGGCCCGGAGAAGACCACGGTCCTCGATGTCGCGAGGCTGCTGGGAGTGAGCCACGGGAGCGTCTACCGGCATTTCCCGTCCAAGGCGGCGCTGCGCGAGGCCGTGATACGGCGCTGGCTCGACCGGGTGCAAGAAGATCTCGCCGCGGCGATCCGAAGTCCCGAACCGGCCGCGGCCGATCGGCTACGCGGCCTGCTCACCACCATGTTCGCGGTGAAGTGGGCGAAGGCGAGGGAGGACCCGGAGCTGTTCGCCACCTTCCGGGTGCTGGCGGCGGAGCACAGCACCGCGTCCTCCGCCCATGTCGCCTTCTTGCTCGCTCAGATTCGCGGAATCGTCGTCGACGGCATCGCCGACGGCGAGTTCGCGGCCTGCGAGCCGGAGGTCATCACGCGGGCCATCTTCAACGCGACCAGCCGCTTCCACGATCCGACGCACGCCGCGGAGTGGCAGTCCCCCGAGGTCGAAGCGGAGTCCGCGACCGTCATCTCGCTCATCCTCGACGGCATCCGTACGCGCTGACGGCCGCCTCAACCGGTCTTGAACGGCGAGGCACGCGGATGGATACTACGTACCGTAGTACTACAAGAAGTAGTTAATGCCTGATGCCGGGCAGGTGACGGCCCCGGAACAGGCAGCCGCCCCATAAGAAGGTGGTCCAGATGACGAATTACGCTCGCCTGTACCGGCTACGGCTTACTCCCTGGGAACGCTACGGAAAGGCGGCGGCGGCGAGCGTCGCGGCTCTGCTGGACCGCGAGGAGGCCGAGCGGTCAGTCCCGCTCGGTCGCGCGCTCGACCTCGGGTGCGGCCGGGGACAGTTCACCCCGGACCTCGCGCGACGCGGATGGGAGGCCGTGGGCGTCGATTACGTGCCGGCCGCGATCGAGGCCGCCAAGAATCGCGGCGACGCAGGGGTCACCTACCTCGTGGGAGACGTGACGGACCTGCGGTCGACCGGCCTGGAGGCGTTCGACTTCTTCCTCGACATCGGCTGCTTCCAGGGCCTTGATGCCGGCCAGCGCGTCGCGGAGGGACGAGGAGTCTCGGCCCTTGCCCGGCCCGGCGCCACCTTGCTGATGCTCGCCTTCGGCCCCAACCGGATGCGATCCCGGGTCGGCGGGGTGTCCCGGGCCGAGGTCGAGGAGGCGTTCCCGCAGTGGGAGTTGCTCACGGTCGAACCCGCGGAGACCTCGGGCCTGGGTTGGCCCATGAACAGAACCGACCCGCAGTGGTACAGGCTCCGTCGACGGACTTGAGAACCCCGCATCCGGCGCGGGTGTGTCGTCAGCCGTGCCGGCTGACGCGCAATGTCCGCTTCGCTATCTTCGTTCCATGCACGGTGAACCCGGGGAGACCCTCGCCGGCCGCTATCGGATTCTCGGGCTCATCGGGCGCGGCGGCATGGGCCGGGTGTGGCGCGCGTACGACGCGGAGCTCGATCGCGAGGTCGCCGTCAAGGAGCTGCGGCTGTCCGACGAGATCGACGACGCCGAGCGGCGCGAGTGGTACGCCCGTGCCGCCCGCGAGGCGCGTGCCGCCGCCCGCCTGCACCACCCGGGCATCGTGTCCCTGCACGACCGGGTGATCGGCGACGACGGCCGCCCGTGGCTGGTGATGGAGCTGGTCGCGGGGCGGTCGCTGGACGACGTGCTGCGTACGGACGGGCCGCTGCCCGTACGGCGGGTGGCGGACATCGGCCGTCAGATGCTGGACGCGCTCGCCGCCGCGCACGCCAAGGGCATCGTGCACCGCGACGTCAAGCCGGCGAACGTACTGCTGGACGGCGACCGCGTGGTCCTCACCGACTTCGGCATCGCCGCGCTGGAGGGCGACGCCACGCTGACGAAGTCCGGCGTCCAGCTCGGCACCCCGGCGTACATGGCACCGGAACAGGTCCGCGGCCACGCCGCCACACCACGGTCGGACCTGTGGGCGCTCGGCGCCACCCTGTACGCCGCGGTCGAGGGCCGCCCCCCGTTCCAGGGCTCGACGCACGGCGCTGTCTTCGTCGCCATCGCCACCGAGGACCCACCCCCGCCGACCCGCGCGGGCCCCCTGACGGACGTCCTCACCGGCCTCCTCAGCAAGGACCCCGACGCCCGGCCCACCCCGGAGTCCGTCCGCGACCTCCTCATCCCGCAGGCCGCACCACCGTACGGTGGCCGGCCTCCGGCGAGCCCTGAGGCCACGCTTCCAGCGCCCGGCCCGCCACCCGAACCCGCACCGGTCCGAACAGCGGTCGGCCTCCGGCGGATCCTGAGGCCACGCTCCCGGCCCCCGACCCGGCGCCCGGTACGTACAGCGGTCGACCTCTGACGGGCTCTGAGGCCGCGCCCCCAGCCCTCGCCCCGAACAGTGGTCAGCCTCCGGCCGGTCCCCAGACCGGGCCGGGCGATGGCCCGGTTCCGGTGTCTCCCGCCCCCGGCCCGTCCCCGGGGCGTCCCGAGTTCGCGCCGCCCGGCTCGTCCGGCGGTACGGTCCGGGCGGGCACCGAGGTCCTGGACGAAACCGGAGGTCGCCCCCGGCGTGGGCGAATCGTGGCGATCGTCGCGGGCACCGTGGTCGTACTCGCCGCCGCCGTCGGCATCGCCGTACGGGCCGGGACCGGTGGCGCCTCCACTCCCACGCACCACCCGACCGCGAACCCGACCGCCGTCCCGGCCGACCGCGTGCTCGACACCGACTCGGCCGGCGTCTGGGGCGTGGCGTTCAGCCCGGACGGCAAGACCCTCGCCAGCGCCGACAACGACGACGCCGTCCGGCTGTGGGACACCGCCACGGGACGCCAGACCGCCCTGCTGACCGGCGGCAATGGCGACCCCGACAAGTCCCGGCACGTCGTGACGTTCAGCCCGGACGGGAGAACGCTGGCCGCCGAGGACGACAACGGCAGCATCCAACTCTGGGACGTCGCCTCCAGGCGGGTCATCGCCACCCTCACCGACCCGCAGGGCGAGAGCGCCACGTCCGCGACGTTCAGCCCGGACGGCACGACCCTGGCCGTCGCCTCCTTCTGGTTCGGCGACAACGGGGGGATCATCGCCGGAGTGCGTCTCTGGGACATCGCCACCCGGCGGAACACCGCCACCACCCCGACCGCGAGCCAGTTCATCTTCGAGCCCGCGTTCAGCCCGGACGGCCGGACGCTGGCGTACGGCGACGGCGACCACATCCGTCTCTGGGACGTCCCCGGCCGCAGACTGAAAGGCCCGATCAACGCCCATCGCGCCGTCGACGCGGTGGCCTTCAGCCCGGACGGGAAGACCGTGGCCAGCGCGGGCGCCAAGGTCAACGTCCAGACCTGGGACGTCGCCACGCACAAGCCCGCCGAACACTTCGCCGGCGGTACGAGCGGCAAGGTCGCGTTCAGCCCCGACGGCCGTTACCTGGCCGCCTCCGACGAGGAGAACGGCCCGACCGCCACGGTCTGGGACGCTCGGACCGGCAAGCAGATCCACGCGTTCGGCTCGGCGACCGGTTACTCGGTGGCGTTCAGCCTGGACGGCAGGACGCTGGCCGGCGGCGGCTCGGACGGCCGCATCCACCTGTGGCGGCTCTGACGCCTCGGCTCGTACGCGCCCGCGTGCCCGGTCAGCCCGGGAGCCGGATGCGACACGTCACACGGCGGCGATGCAGTCCACCTCGATGTCGAACGGCCCCGGCCAGGCCGGGACGCACACGAAGACGCGTGCCGGCGGATCGGTTGGGAAGTAGCGGGCGTAGACGGTGTTGACCGCGGCGAACTGCTCGACCGAGGTGCAGTACACGGTGCATTTGAGCACGTTGTCCAAGGACGATCCGGCCGTGTGCAGGCAGAGCTTCATCTGCTCCAGGACCAGTTCGGTCTGTCGCTCGATGGAGGCGTCCTGGACGACCTCGCCGGTGTCGGGGTCGAAGGGCGGGAAGCCGGAGACGTACAGGGTGTCGCCGCTGCGGGTGACGGCCGACGTCGGCGCCTTCCACCGTTCGAGGTAGGTCGACAGGGGCTCGACGCGAACGGTCTGTCGTGCCATTGCGGTTCTCCGATCAGGATCGCCAGCGCTGGATCAGCTCGTGGTTCATCGTTGTCATCCCCTTCGCCGCCTCGGTGGTCCGCAGGCCCCCCCGGGTCACCACGAGGCGGCGTCGACATAGGGCCTGGTCCAGACGGTGACATGCAGCATCACGGACTTGGTGAAGGCGGCGTGCATGCGGTCGACCTGCTCGGGTGAGGCGCCTTTGGCGGCCAGGTACTCGCGTGCCGTGGCGATCACGACGGCGGTGAAGCCGAGCAGGTACCGCATCGGGATGTGGTCGAGCGAGTCGGCCCGGTCGGTCTTGTTCTTCTTGGCTCGTGTGTGCCGCAGCCCGATCTCGTGCTGGTAGTTGAGCCAGTCCTGATCGAGCGGGCGGGTGCAGGCGTCGATGATGAACCGGTCGAAGCGGGGCTTGCTGGCGGCGCCGTACTCGGGGTTGGGCGTGCCGTCGGGGTGGCCGGAGTACGGGCGCATGAACGGCAGGTCGCCGAGCCGTGCCCGGTAGGCGGTGACCATGTCATCGGCCTGGTCGGCGAGGATCTCACCTGCCTCGCGGAGCGCCTCCTCGTCGTCGGGCGTCAGCCAGACCACGGTCTTCAACCGTTCCAGGTCCTCCAGGCTCAGCGGTGACGTGGCGGCTTCGGTGGTGCCGTAGGTGTAGCCCGGGATCCGGTCGGGGTGCTCGACCACCGGCTCGGGTGTCGACATATGCTCACTCATCGTAATCCTCCCTGTTCACGGCCATACCCGCATGCTAGGCGCGGGACGATTCGACGACGGCCGAAGCGTCCCGTCACGAAGAGGCGGGTCAGGCCGCGGGGAACAGGGGCCAGCCGGCCATCAGACCGCCGTCCAGCGTGAGGGTCTGCCCGGTGACGTAGGCGGCCTTGTCCGAGCCGAGGAACATCACGGCCTCGGCCACCTCCTCCGGACGGCCGGCCCGGTGCATCGGCAGGACCGAGTTGACGGCGCCGCGTACCGCATCGCTGCCGGTGACCCGTTCGTACATGGCGGTCTGGGTGAAGCCGGGCGCCACCACGTTCACGCGGATGCCGTGGGGCGCGCCTTCGAGCGCGGCGGCCTTGGTGATGCCGATGATCGCGTGCTTGCTGCCGACGTAGAGGGTGGAGTCGGGGAAGCCCATCTGGCCGTAGGTGGAGCTCGCGTTGATGACGCTGCCGCCGCCCTCCTGCCGCCTCATCACACGGAACTCGTGCTTCAGGCTCAGCAGCGTGCCACGGACGTTGGTGTCGAAGGTCGCCTCGTACGCCTCGCCGGTCACCTCCGTGACCGGGCCGGGGCTGCCCTCGGTGCCCGCGTTGTTGTAGGCGACGTCGATGCGGCCGAATCGTTCGACGGCACGGTCGATGAGGTTCTCCACCTCGGCGTCGAAGCGGACGTCGGCCTTGACGAACTGCGCCTGGGCGCCGAGGTCGCCGAGCTCTTCGACCAGGCGCTCGCCCCTGTCCTGGTGACGGCCGGAGACGACGACGTTCGCCCCGGCGCGGGCGTAGGCGACGGCGGTGGCCCGGCCGATGCCGGTGAGCGCCCCGGTGATGAGAATGACGGGAGAAGCCATGAGGAGCTTCCTTCCGGTTGGTCCACCGGATGCCGGCCTGTACCGGCACGCAGCAGATTGGGGTGCAGGACCCAGAACGTACGACGCATTACTTTGGGATGTCAAACCCAATCTGGCGTACGATGGAGCCATGGCCGACCAGACCAACGCCCCCCGGCGACTCACCCGCAAGGGACAGGAGACGCGCAAGCGCATCCTCGGCGTGGCAGCTGATCTGATCTTGAAACAGGGCGTGGCCGGCACACAGATCGACGAGGTACGCAGGTCGGCGGGGGTCAGCGGGTCACAGATGACGCACTATTTCGACGACAAGCACACGCTCGTCCGCGACGTGATCGCCTGGCAGGCCGAGAACACGCTGGAATCCCACCGGCATCCCGCCCTCGGCCGGCTCGACACCTTCGAGGCATGGCGATCGTGGGCCGAAATGATCCTCGAACGGCAGACCGAGCGCGGGTTCCGCGGCGGTTGTGAGTTCGGATCGCTGGCCGGTCAGCTGGTCGAGTGCGAACCCGACCTGCGCCCCGACCTCGCAGCAGGGTACGAACAGTGGCGTGACCTGTTCCGCGAGGGCCTGCGGCTCATGCGCGACCGTGGCGACCTGCTCCCCACCGCCGATCCCGACATGCTCGCGAACGCACTGCTCGCGGCCCTGCAGGGCGGTCTGCTGCTGGCCCAGACGTTGCGTCGCGCCGAACCACTGCGCGACTCGCTACGGGCCGCGGTCGCCCACCTGGAGACCTTCGCGGCAACGCCCTTGAGCCGCGAGGACTGATCCGCCGCGGCCTGGGCGGGTCACGCGAACGGCGGCGGCACGACGGGAGTCATCATGAACAGCGCCTATGAGCGCGGTTACCGGTTTCTCGCTCATCGCGATCCAGTCCTCGCGCGCCTGGTGGAGGAGTACGGTCACCCGGACCCGTTCGAGTGGCACGACGGCGGCCGTACCGGATCAAGCAATTTCGCGGCGATGACCCTGCATATCGTCGGACAGCAGATCTCCGCCGTGGTGGCGTTCGTCGTCTTCGACCGGATCGCCGCCGCGACCGGCGGCATTCCCACACCCGATGGCGTCATCGCGCTGGGAACCGAACGGTTGCGCGAGTGCGGACTGTCACGGGCGAAGGCGGCCTATGTCCTCGACCTCGCCCACCGGCAGACGAACGGTCTCATCGACATTGAGAACATGGCCGACCTGGACGACGGCACGGCCATAGCAGCGTTGACCGCCGTCAAGGGCATCGGACTGTGGTCGGCGCAGACGTTCCTGATCCACCAGCTGCACCGCGGCGACGTCCTGCCCGCCGGCGACGTCGGCATCCGCCGCGCCATCGGCAGGGCGTGGCAACGCCAGAGCCCGCCCGCAGTGGAGGAGGTACGGAAAATGGCGACCGCGTGGGCGCCCTACCGGACGTATGCGGCCACGCTGCTGTGGAGTTCCCTACGGCCAGCAGGCGAACTGGCCGACCCCAAGGCCCGCGCCCTGAGCCGGGAGACCGCCCTCGGAGCCGCAGAAAAGGCACGTAAAGAACCCGGATCAGACCAGAGGTCCTGAGAGGCCCCTCTGCGTCCGTCCTGTCGGCGCCGGGTCGGCTGGAGGTCACGTCTCGTCGAGTTGCCGCAGGTACTCGGTCAGTTCGGGAACCGTCGGCAGCATTTGCGGGTCGACGCTCTTCCGGATCAGACCGGACTCCTCGTCCCCGCGTTGCCCTTCGAGGATGACGACGACGAAATCGCGCGGAAGCGAGCCGTGGACGCCGCCCCGGCGCGCTGTCGTGGTCATCGCTCTGCAGACACCGGCCATCGCGGTGTCGTGCGCCGTCTCCAGCGCGTCCATCGCCGCGTCCTGTTCGGCCTCGGTGGTGGCGGGCGCCAGGTACTCCTCGGCGAGACGCCGATACCACGGCGACATCGCTTCACTCGCGGCGGCCAGGACGTCCCACCGCCACTCAGGCGGCGCGAACCGTGTGGAGTACCCGGCGTCATCGCGCACCGCCGACTCAGCGTTGGCGGCGAGGGCCGGTGAGAGGATCTCCTCGCCGTCCAGGTAGAAGAGATGGAAGGCCGCGGCATACAGCCGCTCGTCTGGAAACTCCGTCGCGAGGTCGGTCAGGGTGCGGCATCCAATGTCATGCCATGCCGTCTCGAAGGCGCTCCAGTCCATCGCCGCATGCTATCCGGCTTTTCCGTCGGCCGTGGTTCGCTGGTTGGCGTTGAAGCGCGCTTTCTTCTGACGATTCCCGCACGTGTTCATGTCACACCATCTGCGGGTGCGACTTTGGCTGGTGTCGAAGAAGGCGGCTCGGCAGGTCGGCGATGCGCACAAGGCCAATTTTCCGTCTCGTTCACCCGCGATGATGCTGATCGCGTCGGCGGCGATCACGCTCAGAGCGTCTTCTACGCGGGAAGCCGAACTGAGCTGCCATTGACGATTTCTCTCGGGCGTCAGGACGGCCGCGGCCCGTCCCTGAATGCTGCAGTCATTGATGACTTGAACGGCGGGCGCGGGGAGAGGGTCCTGGATCGCGGTCGCCGTCGCGGCGGCGTGAATTGATTCCCTCAGTTCTCGGGCACGTTCGAGTTGGGCGGTGGTGCAGGACTCCACGGCGAGGCCGTTCACCGCCAGCCAGTCGATGAGTCGCTGCGGCGTGGGAATGCGTTCCACCGGGTCACCACGACGCTCCGTCAGGGTCCCGGTGAAGCTGGTCGCCAGCACCTTGCCGAGACGGAAGCCAGGGGGCCGAGCACTCATGGAACCACCTTAGCGGGTTGCACGCCGACATCAGGCGATGTTAGAACCGTCTTAGACGGTTCCACAATGACCAGGAGGTCTCATGCCCACACGTTGGTTCGTCACCGGCATCGATCGTGGCGTCGTCATCACGGCGGCTCACTCCGGCGGCGACGCCTCATGAACCGTCCGACCGGCGACGTACGGGCATTCGAAGCCCATACGACCGACGCCGACCTCGACGATCTGCGCGCGCGACTGGCCGCGGCGCGGCTGCCGGAGGCCGAGACGGTCCGTCGCACCGCGCCCGGCCCTCGCCGATGGGAACAGGGCGTTCCTCTCGCCGACCTCGTCGACGTCGTGGACTACTGGCGCACCGGGTACGACTGGCGGTCGTTCGAGACACGCCTCAACCGGATCGGCCAGTTCCGCACGACCATTGATGGTCTGGGAATCCACTTCCTGCATCGCCGATCCGCCCGCGCGGATGCCACTCCTTTGATCCTGACGCACGGCTGGCCGGGCAGCATTGCCGAGTTCATCGATGTGGTGGACGAGCTGGCAGATCCGCAAGACGCGGACGCACCGGCGTTCCACGTCGTGGTCCCGTCGTTGCCAGGCTTCGGTTACAGCGACAGGCCGGCCACCACCGGGTGGGGGATCGAGAAGATCGCGGCCGCCTGGGTGGAACTGATGGGAAGGCTCGGCTACCGCAGGTTCGTCGCCCACGGCGGCGACTGGGGAGGCGTGATCACCACGGTCCTCGGCGGCAGGTTCCCGGCGCACGTTCTCGGCATCCACACAACGTTCGCGCAGGCGCCGCCCGGACTGACGACGGACGGGCTGACGGCGGCCGAGCGCCGGTGGACCGAGGACACCCGCGATTTCTGGCACCACCGCGCGGCGTACGCGAAGCAGCAGGCGACCCGGCCGCAGACCATCGGCTACTCGCTCGTCGACTCACCGGTCGGGCTTCTCGCCTGGATCCTTGACAAGTTCGCCGAGTGGACAGATACCGAGGACAGCCCGTTCGA
This sequence comes from Actinoallomurus acaciae, assembly GCF_042429965.1. Taxonomy (NCBI): domain Bacteria; kingdom Bacillati; phylum Actinomycetota; class Actinomycetes; order Streptosporangiales; family Thermomonosporaceae; genus Actinoallomurus; species Actinoallomurus acaciae. The sequence goes on along the minus strand of NZ_JBHLZP010000002.1, from coordinate 70,874 downwards.
GACGATTTCCAGAGACAGCATTCTTGACGACGTCACCCTGTACTGGCTGACGCGGACCGGCGCATCGTCGGCCCGCATTTACTACGAAAGCCACAACTCGCTCGACCCCGGACTTCGGGTCGACGTCCCGTCGGCAATCAGCATGTATCCCCGCGACATCGAGAAGTATCCGCGCCCCTGGGCACAGGAGCGGTACCGGCAGATCGTCCGATGGAGGTCGCCCGAAGCCGGGGGACATTTCCCGTCGCTGGAGGTCCCCGGGTATTTCGTCAAGGACCTGCAAGAAGGCCTCGCGGCGGTACTGGCCGCCAACCGGTGACCCCGACCGCCCCGCGCGACGCGAAGCGGGGCAGGGGCGAGGTCGGACCGTCGGCCTCAGAGGAACCGGCCACGCCACCGCCGTCGCCCGGCGCGGTACACGACCGCGGCCTACCCGACCGTGATCGCGCGGCGGGCGGCCAACTCGGCGATCTGGACCGCGTTGAGCGCGGCACCCTTGCGGAGGTTGTCGCCGGAGACGAAGAACGCGAGACCTCGGTTGCCCGGGACGCCCTCGTCCTGCCGAATCCGGCCGACCAGGCTGTGATCGGTGCCGGTGGCCCGCAGCGGCGTCGGCACGTCGACCAACTCGACGCCCGGCGCCCGGCGCCCGGCCGAGCAGGTCCCGAGCGCGGGCGGGGGTGAGGGCTTCGGCGAACTCCGCGTTGATCGACAGCGAGTGGCCGGTGAGCACCGGGACGCGCACACAGATGCCGCTGACGGGCAGGTCGGGCAGTTCGAGGATCTTGCGGCTCTCGTTGCGGAGCTTCTGCTCCTCGACGGTCTCGCCCCGCCCGTCGTCGATGAAGTCCCCGGCGTGGGGAAGCACGTTGAACGCGGTGGTGGCGGGGAACTCGGCCGCGGGCGGGAACTCGACGGCGTCGCCTTGGTGGACGAGCCCGAGCGGGTCCTGCGCCATCGCGGCCCCCAGCTCGGACAGGAGTGCCTCACCTCCCGCCAGCCCGGCTCCGGAAACGGCTTGGTAGGTGCTGATGACCAGGCGCTGCAGGCCGGCCGCGTCGTGGAGGGCCTTGAGGGTGGGCATCGCGGCCATGGTGGTGCAGTTGGGATTGGCGACGATGCCCTTCACGGCCTGGTCGAGGGCGTGCGGGTTGACCTCGCTGACGACGAGGGGGACGCCCGGATCCATACGCCAGGCGCTGGAGTTGTCGATCACCAGCACGCCGGCCGCCGCGAACCGCGGCGCCTGTGTGCGTGACATGGCGGCCCCCGCGGAGAAGATCGCGATGTCCAGCCCGCCCGGGTCGGCGGTGGCCGCCTCTTCGACGGGGATCTGGGCGCCGTTCCAGGGCAGGGTCCTGCCGGCGCTTCTGGCGCTGGCGAAGAAGCGGATCCGATCCACGGGGAACCTGCGCTCCTCAAGGATCGCCCGCACGACCGCGCCGACCTGACCGGTGGCGCCGACGACGCCGATGCTGAGGCCCATCTCAGTGTGCTCCTGGGGGTGTGGCGGTGTCTGCTGCGGAGGTTCGGCGGCCCAGCCATTCGGCACCGGTGAGGGCATAGATCACGGTGTCACGCCAGCCCGTCTGGTCGTGGCGGTCATGGTGGAAGGTCCCTTCTTTGCGCATGCCGAGCCGTTCACAGAGAACAAGAGACTGCGCGTTGGCCGCGTCCACGGTCGCGGCGATCCGGTGCGCGCCAAGCCCCGTGGCGAGGTCGAGGAGGGCCGCGGCCGCCTCGCGCGCATACCCGCGCCCTTGGAAGTCCGGGTGCAGGACCCACCCGACCGCGACCTGGGCATGGGCGGCACTGCTGAGGATGAAGGTGAGGTCGCCGATGACCCGGTCTCCCCCACCTCTGCCGAGGCTCGGTTCACCGAGCAGCACGATCGCGAGGGCGACCGCGTCCCCGTCGCCGCCCAACGTACGCTGCGCCGCACGCAGCGCGGTGTGCTCATGGCTGGCTTCCCGGTCGCGCAGGGGCCAGGGCAGAAAGGCGACGACCTCCGGGAGCCGCTGGTAGGCATCGATGTCATCGGCGTCCTGCGTACGAATCGGCCGAAGGACCAGTCGATCGGTACGGATAGGCGACACGTCCAGCCCGGCGAGGTCGAAGGGCAGGCGTAGTTCTGGTGGGGTGCCGCTATGGGCCGTCGTGATCATGAATTCCCAGGTGGCGAGGTATACAAGGGCGAAGTCCTGCCGACCTTGCCACCAATGATCGATTCGATCCAGTTAATATCTCTTGGGGTAACCGTGTAGAAACGCTTATACAACAAGGTTCGATGGTTGCCGTGGTGACTCTTCCGCTGCCTGGAAGCGGGCACGACGGGCGCGCGAGGAGCCGTCCGGACGACATCTCCACCGGATCTTTCACGCGCCGAAAGGCCTGTCCCCGGCTGCTTCCAGAAGCCACACACTCAGGCGACGGTAACGGAGTAACTCGCCGCGTCACCGGCAATCGTGCCGCTGATCGTCACCGTGCCCTGCGATCCGACGGTATTCACCTGGCAATCGACGTTGGCCCGGTAGTTCTTCGAGTCAAGGGACGGGGCACTCCCTCCCGGCATATCGACCAAAGAGAGCACGACGACCAGTCCCAGGAACCCCAGCACGCCCAAGACGATGATCACGTGAGTCTTCCGCCTGGGACGCCGAGGCGAGCCGTACGCACCGTCGGCCATGGTCCACTCGTGAGTCGGCATCCCAGTCCCCCGTCACCCTGATCGATCCCGCTAGCCGAAATCAGCGCAGGTCAGTGTATATCTCAGCAAGTACGGCTTGATCTTGCCCGACCCGGCTAAATGATCTCCGGCGCCGGTCCATGGAAGCCCGGCACCCGCCGCGAACAACGTCGGCCGCGAAGGCGGATGGCGTCATCGCCCGACGACACCACCGACCGAGCTCTCGCGCCGACACCCGACCGAGTTCGACGCCGAACCAAAACCTCGCGCGAGAGCAAGGCACGCACGGCCACGCTCAACCCCGTCGAGTACACCGCGCCCCTCGCCCGACGCGGTCTACGACCTCCACCCCACGCCTCCACATGGCTCAACGGAGGCGTCCCACCCGCGCAGGTCGCCGAGCAGGCCGCGGCCATAGCCTCTCGGTCCTGCTGAAGGGATAAGGCTCGGCACGGTGCAGCCACCTTCCGCCGGCCATCGACGCCCAGACACAACCGAACATTTAACGAACAGCGCCCGTCCGCACAAGAGCTGCGAGATGGCGTGAGAAGGGTTTCACGCTGGTCAAGACCAAGGCTGATCAATGATTCATGTCTTCCTGAATTCAGGATTTCGTGTACTGTCGTTAACGTGCTGACCATTGCCTCCGACATCGAGGTGCTGGCCCGGTTCGGCCGCGCGCTCGCCGACCCGATCCGCTGCCGGATCCTGCTCGCCTTGCGTGAGGCCCCCGGCTACCCCGCCGACCTGGCCGACGCCCTTGGCGTCTCCCGTACCCGGCTGTCGAACCATTTGGCATGCCTGCGCGACTGCGGTCTGGTCGCCACGGTGCCGGACGGCCGTCGCACCCGCTACGAGCTCGCCGACGAGCGCCTCGGCCACGCGCTGGACGACCTGCGAACCGCCGTGGTCGCCGTGGCGACCGAACGCACGTGCCCCGACGCCGAGGCGAAGGGATGCTGCTGACCATGACCGCCGAGGTATCCCTGGGCCCGTCGCCGACCCGTCGCGACGCGCTCGCCCTCCGGATACGGCTGCTGGTGGCTGCGACCATGACCTACAACGTCACTGAGGCGATCGTCGCCATCACTGCGGGATCTCTTGCCTCCTCCACCGCGCTGGTCGGCTTCGGCCTGGACTCGGTGATCGAGGTGTCGTCGGCCGCCGCGGTCGCCTGGCAGTTCTCCGCCCGTGATCACGGCGTACGCGAGGCCCGGGAGAGGACCGCCCTGCGGACATCTCCGTCTCTTTCTTCGCGCTCGCCGTCTACGTCGGCGTTGACGCCATCCGCGCCTTGACCGGTACGGGAGAGGCCGAGCGTTCTCTGCCCGGCATCGTGCTCGCCGCCCTGTCCCTTGCGATCATGCCGGTCCTGTCCGCGGTCCAGCGCCGCGCGGGTCGTGAACTCGGCTCGGCCTCCGCAGTCGCCGACTCCAAGCAGACACTGTTGTGTACGTACCTGTCCGCTGTGCTCTTGGCGGGTCTGATTCTCAACGCGGTCCTCGGCTGGGCTTGGGCCGATCCGATCGCCGCGCTGTTCATCGCCGCCGTCGCGGTGAAGGAGGGCCGCGACGCCTGGCGGGGCGAGGCCTGCTGCGCGGTCCCCGCCGCCGCGGAGGCCGAGGCGTGTGGCCGCCGCCCCGGGTGCGACTGTTGCGGCTGATCACGCGCGGACGCCGACACGGGCCCCGGTACGTACCGGGGCCCTTCGCCCTCAAGCTGGTGAACCGCCGGTCGCGGGAGCGGCGAGGAGCTTTTTCTCCAGTTCCTCGGGCTCGAAGATCGCTTGGCTCTTGTACAGCGACGTGCCGTTGAGGAAGACGGTCGGCGTACCGGACAGTTTGCGCACGTCTCTGGCGTGGTCGGTCAGCTGGTTCAGCTGCCGTTGCCTTTGCAGGCCGGTGACACACCGTTCAAATGATGGTGTGGCGAAGCCGAGTTGCCGTGCCCAGCCGATGAGGCTCTCGTTAGAGAAACCCTTCGTCCCCTCGGCCGGCTGGTGGGCGTAGATCATGTCGTGGTAGTCCAGCCATTTGTGCGCCGGGGCGCACAAGGCCGCGTTCGCGGCGCGTTGGGAGTTGCCACGCATCGGTTCGGACTGGTGCCGGGACAGCCAGATCGACTCGTACCACACCGTGATCTTGCCGGCGGCGGCGAGCCTTTTGATCGTGTTGCCGCCGGACTTCTCGAACTCGTTGCAGGTCGGACAGCCGAAGTCCTCGAAGATCTCCACTCGTGGTCTCTTGGCGTCTACGCCTCCGACGATGATGGCGCCGTCCGCCTGGCGTGCGGCCGGTGAACGTGCCGCGCCGTAGGTGGCCTCACCCGTTCGATGAAAGACATACACGCTGGCCAGTACGGACAGCCCCACGACGGCGACGCCACAGCCGCCGATGATCCACGCTCGCGTTCGTTGTTTCTGCACACGGCCGATCTCGCCCATGCGTCCCCCCAGCAGTTGTGGTGAAAGCTCAGCCGGCACATGCTTCGCGCCCGGTCGATCAGGCGTGCCGGTGACCTGCCCGGGGCAATGCCCGGGCATCAGGCGTACTCAGATGAACCGTCCGATGGGGTACCGGCCGCGAGGAGCCACGTCCGATCACGCCGCAGCGGCGGAAGGGGTCCTCGCTCAGCAGCGGTAGACCTGCGATTGGGCCGGTTCGGGTTGCTCGGCGTCCTGCCGTGCCCGATCGGAGCGGAGCGTAGGTGAGCCCTGCCCCTCGACCATGAGGGCGAGCAGGGCCGCCTCACCGGACAGCCCGGCGGCGATGTGGTGCAGGGGCGACGCGGCAGCGCATGTTAGTGGCGCCTCCGCGCCCTTGAGGCCCGCGTCGCAATCGTCGAACGGCTGCGGGCACTCATCGGGGACATGGCCGTCCGGGGCCCGGCCTACGGCCTGAGCCGGGGGATTCGCCTGCCACACCTGGGCGGAGACCACAGCGGCACCCGCGCGATGGCCATGAGGTGTGGTCCCGTGCACGAGCAGCGTCACGGCGAGCAGAAGCACAGGTGCGACCAGACCCGCCACCCGCGTCATCAGCCGACCCGACACCCGCTCCTCGCCCCCTCCCCGGCTCGCAAAGTGACTGGGCACTACCCGCTGTAGCCAAGGTCGTTCCCGAGCCACGCAGGCGACAACCGTCGACCTTCCGCTTTTCAGAAGTGACATCACGCCTGATCGGGGCTGCCCGAACCGAGGACAGACGGTGGCCGACGTATGTCGGCGTGGTGGCCGGGCTGGGACTTTTGAATAGGCGTGCCGATCTCAACGGCCAGCGGGTTGCCTTACCGAGACCTTGACGTCGGTCGCTCACATTGCGGCTATTGGCGCTACACCGCCGCCTCGGCGCAATCGACATTTCTCGGCTCCGGTTGCTGCGTCGGGCCAAGCGATGCCTGAGCGATATCGTCCTGCCATGCCAAGTTCCGCAGAACGGACTATCGCAGGGCGTTACCGGCTGCTGGATGCGCTCGGTCGCGGCGGGATGGGGATCGTCTGGCGCGCTCGGGATGAGTATCTCCAGCGTGACGTCGCGGTGAAGGAGATCCTGCTCCCCGGTGGTCTGGATGACGCATCCCGTACGGGCTTGCTTGAGCGATTCGTTCGTGAGGCCAGGGCCGCCGCCCGCCTCGATCATCCGGCGATCATCGCCGTATACGACGTGGTCACCGAGGATGATCTGCCGTGGATCGTTATGCAGCTCATACGCGGCAGGTCCCTCGACCAGTTGGTCAGCGAACACGGCCCGCTCCCCGCGGAACGCGTCGCGGCGATCGGCCTGCAGATGCTCGATGCGCTGGACACCGCCCACGCTGCGGGAATCCTGCACCGGGACGTCACACCGAGGAACGTGTTGGTCGGCGATGACAATCGCATCGTCCTGACCGACTTCGGCATCGCGGCGATGGCGGGTGCGACCGCGCTGACCCAGACCGGGGCGCTGATCGGTTCTCCCGGGTACATGGCGCCGGAACGCCTACGTGGGCGCCCGGCCGGCCCCGAGTCGGACCTGTGGTCGCTTGGCGCCGTGCTCTACTTCGCCGTCGAGGGCAGGCGCGCCTACATCGCCGATGAGGTCCCCGTTCTGATCGGCATGGTCCTCAGTGGAGAACCTGAGCCGCCGACCAGGGCCGGACCCCTCGCGCCGGTCCTGAAGGATCTCCTGACCAAGGATCCGGCCACCCGGCTGAGCACCGAGGTCACCCGGCGGCGGCTGCGAGCGGTGACCGAAGCAGGCGACACCGCAGACCGCGCGCTGAGGGAGCCCACCACGGTGACCCCCGCGTCTTGGTCACAGCCCGAGACGTACGGGGAAGCGGAGAGGCCTTACGGCCCGGTGCCCGTAGAGCCCGCATACTCCGGCGGTCGGCCTCCAGCGGGTCCCTACAGGGCGGGAGCAGCCCCGTACGCGGTGGGACCCTCCGTCTCCTCTCCCCCGGGGTTCGTTCCGGGCACGCGCCCGGCCAAGGCGAATGTCTCGGCGAAGCCATCGATGATCGCTTTGACCTGTGCACTCTTGGTATTCGTGGGTGTGGCCGGCGTTGTGGTGAACCTTGCCTGGAACCCGTTGGGCATCGTCGGCGAGGGGAAATTCTCCACGGCTCCGCCCTGCGGCGGGATTACCTCGGCCGTCCTCGACAAGGTGATCCCGCAGCCACGCCATGCGGTCGGCGACCACTGCGAATGGTGGAGTCTGGCTAATGGGAACCTCGACCTTCAGGTCCTGTCCACCACTCGGTACACGCGGTCCTGGTGGCATTCGGCGGCAGACCGCGCGCACTCCGGGATGAACAGGCTTCGCTCTACCGACCAGTTGAGAGATGAGTTGGTCGTCGGCGACGAGAAGGCGATCACCAGGGAATCCGGCGAAGAATCGAACGGCAGTGGCGCGGTCGTCATCTGGTTCCGGGTGGACAACCTCGTCGTGAAGATGATGCTCACCGACCCGAAGGGCTCAGCGAACGCATACTTCGGGGTGATCGGTGCTGCGCGCGACATTGTCCGATCCCTCGCGAACCAGCACTGACCGGCAGCCCCGGCGCGCCTGCGCCAGGCTCGGACTCGCCGCAGCATCGGACCGTACTAAGCCGGCAATCGATCCCGCAGAGCCGCTGGGATGTCCGCTCGCCCGCATACAGCGAAAGCCTCGCCGCACGCCGTGCAACTGCTCTCGATATCCCAACGGGGCACATCATCGAGCAACGCTTGTACGCCGCCGCAGCTCCACCCATTGACGGCGGGCTCGGCGTGCCTGCCGTACCTGCTGGTGCGCAGCTTCGATTGGGCGCCGCCCGCCTCGACGCGGCGCCGTGACTCCCGCAGCACGACCGTAGAGCCCCCGAAGGTGTCTGTTGCCACGAGCGCCTCTGCGGCCGCCAGTCGGACCACCATGCTCGCCTTCTCGACGTTGGGGAACACAGACGCGCTCGCGATGAGCCGCCGGATATCGCGGGGTCGGCCACCAGCCCGGTGGCGTGCTGCTCGCCTATCGCCCCCGGCACCGCCGTACGCATGCCGATATGGGTATATGATGACGACCATGGCACGAGCAGCGACGACGTCGGACGTCTTCAACGCGATCGCCGAGCCGCAGCGCCGGGAGATCCTGATGCTGCTGCGGGCGGGCGAGCGGCCGGTGACCGAGCTGGCCCAGGAGCTGGGGATGACCCAGCCGGGGGCGTCCAAGCACCTGCGGGTGCTCCGGGAGGTGGGGCTGGTGCGGGACCGCAAGGCGGGCAAGCAGCGCCTGTACGGCCTTGACGCCCGCGGGCTGCGACCGGTCCACGAGTGGACCGGCGGGTTCGAGCGGTTCTGGAGCGAGAGCTTCGACCGGCTGGACGCGTACGTGCAGGACCTGAAGCAGGCAAGGCAGGAGGAGTAGCTGATGAGCGAGATGGGACGAGAAGCGCCGGCGCAGTCCGCGACGGCCGACCGCGAGGTTGTGATCTCCCGGGTCATCGACGCCCCGCGAGAGCTGGTGTTCGAGGCGTTCACCGAGGTACGGCACCTGTCGCGATGGTGGGGGCCCGAAGGGTTCACCACCACTACCCAGTCGTTCGAGTTCCGAGTCGGCGGAGAGTGGGACTTCGTGATGCACGGACCGGACGGGACGGACTACCAAGAGTGGATCACCTGGACCGAGCTCGCCCCGCCGGAACGGATCGCGATGCTGCACGGTGAGACTCGCGACGACCCGAACGCCTTCGAGTCGGTCCTGACGTTCGAGCCCGACGGTACGGCGACCCGGATCGAGATGCGCACGGTGTTCCCGACCAAGGAGCTGCGCGACGAGGCGGTCGAGAAGTACCACGCGATCGAGGGCGGCCGGCAGACCCTGAGCAACCTGGCCGCCTACGTCACCGAGAAGGGAGCTGAGGACTGATGCCCGGGAAGGTGTTCTTCAGCGTGTCGATGTCGCTGGACGGGTTCATCGCGCCCGGGTCCCTCGGCGACTTGATGGGGCAGCAGTGGATGGAACTGCAGCGGTGGATCTTCCCACAGCGATTCTTCCGGGAGAACCTGAAGCTCGGCGGGGGCGGCGAGGAAGGGCGCGACAACGACATCGTACGGGAGACGTTCGAGCGCACCGGCGCGAGCGTGATGGGCAAGCGCATGTTCGACGCCGGCGAGCAGATGTGGCCGGAGGAGGCACCGTTCCACACGCCGGTGTTCGTCGTGACGCACGAGAAGCGTGACCCCTGGGAGCGGCCGGGCGGGACCACCTTCCACTTCGTCAACGACGGCATCGAGTCCGCGCTCGACCAGGCCCGCGAGGCCGCCGGCGACCGGGACGTCCGCATCGCGGGTGGCGGCGCGACGATCCTGGAGTACGTGAACGCCGGCCTGATCGACGAGTTCTCGATCGCGCTCTCCCCCGTACTGTTCGGCTCCGGAATCCGCCTGTTCGAGGGCGTGGACGCGGACCGCGTGGCCCTGGAGCCGGTCCGCGCGGAGCCGACGCAGCGGACGACCCACCTGACCTACACAGTCCGGGAGCGGTAACCGTCTCGACCTCAGCGCCCCTCCGGGACGGACCTTGCGGCGTTGCCGGGGAACTTCCTCACCGGCTCAGACTTTCGTCAGCGAGTCGCCCAGGGCCCTGGCTCCGCGCCGCAGGTGTCGCGACCAGCCCCGAGACGCAATGGCCCAGGGCTGTCTCTGCAGGTCATGTATAACGGGGTCGGAACGCCGACCTTCCGCTTTTCAGAAGTGCCATCACCCCCGCTCACGTTGCCCGAGCCGAGGTCAGACGGTGGCCGACATGTGCCCATGTGAGCCGTTGGAAGGGGACGTTGTCGTCAGGCCGCATGTGCGTTCGCCGCAGGCTCGGCACGTCATGCGCCCCCCAAGTCAACGCGGCCCGGTGTTCGTCGGCTCGCTCGTACTGATCGCGGCCGTGACGCCGTTCGCGATCGCGCGTCTGAACTGATCCGCTGGATCGGACCCGAGTTTCCTTGGCGTGCGTACGCCCCAGCGGACCCTCGACGTCGGCGCACGCCCGACGCCCCATGAGCGTGGGAGAACGGTGGCCACGGTAGGGAGCCGGTCCTCTGACGGAAACCTGGCGAGATTCCTGAGGTGTCGGCGATATCCTCTATCTTCGCGATTAGCCCGATCGCCAGTTCCAATGCGGAGACCCTCGACCACTTTGGCACACACAGCGGACCTGACGAGCGACACGGAGCCTGCGAAGGCCGAGGGAGAGCCCCCCGAAGCCACACCCCTGCGCCCGGGACGGGCGGCCCGCGCCATCGTCTCCGACGGCCGTGCGGTCCACGACGCCATCGAGGCGGTCCTGGCCGCGCCGGAGGAATCCCGCGAGGTCGCGCGACGGGCGTACACAGTGGTGCGCGACCAGCTTGTCACCGGCGAGCTGGACAGAATGCCGGTGGACCGGCTCCGGGAGCTCGTCCGGGGTCGCCGGGTCACGTTCGCCCCCGTCAGCGACGCCGGTCTCGACACAGTCGGCGCGGTCCTCACGGCCGGCACAGAAGGGCTCGGGCGAGTCGCCCGAGTACGCCGAAGGACGGCCAAGCGGATCATGGCGGCCGCATGGCAGATGAGGGAGTCCGTCGAGGAAAGCATCCGCGTCCGCATCGAGCCGGACGCCCGTACCCCCGAGCAGACCGCGCTCATCGCCGCCTTGCGCCGCTACGAGCGCACCAGGCCTCCCGTGATGAAGGGCCCGGACCCGAGCGCGCTGGCAAGTGAGCTCGGGCGTCACCTCGGCCCGGCGGCACGCGGTGCGAGCCGCGGACGAATGCTCCTCACATTCTCCAAGCGGAAGAGGCAGGAGGCTCGGGACGCACTCGCAGAGCTGGACGCCACTCTAAGTTCCAAGAAGGTCACCGCGGCTCGCAAACGCCTGTCCAGAGCCGAGTCCGTGCTGGAGAGGGCCCAAAAGACACCGCGGGCTACCCGGCTATGGAGCGATTACCTCGCCCGACCGGTCGCGTACAACGCCCTGCTGATCGAGGTGGGCGGACTCGACCCGGTCAAGGAGGCCGGCCAGGGCTTCCTCCCCGCCGACATCGCCGAGCAAGTCCGCGTGCTCCCCCTCGACCAGTCCCTCCTCAAGACGTCGCTGCGGGGCTACCAGGCGTTCGGCGCGAGGTTCGCGCTGGTTCAGGAGCGGGTGATCCTCGGCGACGAGATGGGCCTGGGCAAGACGATGCAGTCGCTGGCTGCGATGTGCCACCTGGCGGCCAAGGGCGCGACGCACTTCCTGGTCGTCTGCCCGGCGAGCGTGGTCGTCAACTGGACTCGCGAGGTTGAGCGGCACACGCTGCTGGAGGCCCGCCGCGTACACGGGCCGGGCGAGAAACGAGAGGCGGCCCAGCAGGAGTGGGCGGCCACGGGCGGCGTGGCGATCACGACGTTCGAGGCGCTGCGCGCCATGCCGGAGGACCTGGACGTCTCGGTGGCGATGATGGTCGTCGATGAGGCGCACTACGTGAAGAACCCGAATGCGCTTCGCACGCAGGCGGTCAGCGAATGGGCGGCGCTGAGCAGGCGGGTGCTGTTCCTGACGGGGACGCCGATGGAGAACAAGGTGAGGGAGTTCCGCGTGCTGGTCGGGCACCTGCGTCCGGAGGTCGCCGGGAACCTGGACATCGCGGACGGGTCGCTGGACGGCACCAGGTTCCGGGAGACGGTGGCACCGGTCTACCTGCGACGCAACCAGGAAGACGTGCTCAGCGAACTTCCGCCGCGGCTGGAGACGCAGGAATGGGTGGCACTCGAGGGATCGACGCTGCGGGCGTACCGGAAGGCGGTTCTCGCGGGAAACTTCATGGCGATGCGCCGGGCGGCGTACGACCCGGGGACCGTGAAGGGATCACCGAAGCTCCGGCGGCTGGTGGAGATCGTCGGCGAGGCCGCGGACGGCAGGCGCAAGGTCGTGGTTTTCTCATACTTCCGCGACGTGCTGGAGACGGTGACACAGGTACTGGGCTCCGAGCGTGATGGCGTCCCGGGCGTGCACGTCGTCGGCCCGCTGACCGGAGACATCTCGCCGACGGACCGCCAGGCGATGGTGGACGAGTTCACCGCCACCAAGGGGCCCGCGGTGCTGGTCTCCCAGATCCAGGCGGGCGGTGTGGGCCTGAACATCCAGGCCGCCTCGGTGATCATCATCGCCGAGCCGCAACTGACGCCGTCGATCGAGGAGCAGGCAATCGCCCGCGCGCACCGGATGGGCCAGGTACGCCGCGTGGACGTACACCGGCTGCTGTGCGGAGACAGCGTCGACGAACGAGTCCTCGAGCTGCTGGCGGACAAGCGCGAGGCGTTCGACGAGTACGCACGCCGCAGCGACCTGGCGAACGCCGCGCCGGACGCGGTGGACACGGGCTCCGAGACCGAACTGCGCCGCCGAATCGTGGCCGCGGAACAGAAGCGCCTCAAGGTGGCATGACCCGCCGAGCAACCGCAGGGCGCTTCGCTTGCTATACGGCCGGGTCATTGCGGAGGACGCCTTCAAACAGGGCGCCGAGCTTGTGCTTCGGCGAACTCCTTGGGCGCGAGGTTCGGCCCGCACGGTGACGGACGGCGGGAAGTCTGCACGGCATTCACGGCCGAATCGACCAGGACCGCCCCGTAGTCGCTGCGGATGATTGCTAGTTCGCGAGCAGGCTGCAGCCATCCGTCAGGTTCTCGCCTGGATCACCCGCAGGCAGACCTTCGATGACGAGCCCGGGGACGGCACCGCCGGCAGCTGAGGCACTCAGCACATTCCAGCACGGAGGCTGCCGCGCATCATCCGCCGCCCGAGCCGCAAAGCCGCAGGTGGGGCCAGTGAAGGTTTGCGTGTATCCCCGCTGGGGCCACCCCTGGAAACACCATTCCAGCCCAAAGCGAAGCGCCCTCCACGCCAGTGGGTGATCTGCGGACTTGGGCACGTATTTGGCCCAGCCAGCCGCCGACAGCCGTTGATGATCAGTCACAGCTGGACTTAACGAAATAGCGTCCGACCTCGTTCATGCAGGCCAGACACTGTTTCTTGCTGGTCTAAGTGGTGGGCAGGGGCGGGGTCGAACCGCCGACCTTCCGCTTTTCAGGAGTGGCATCAGCCCTGTTCGTGGCGCCCGGGCCGAGGTCAGACGGTGGTCGACGTGCGCCCATGTGAGCCGTTGGGAGGGGACGTTGTCGTCAGACCGCATGCGCGTTCGCCATAGACACGGCTCGTCACGTGACCCCGCGAGCCAACGTACGGACGCTTGGGCGTATGACGTTCCACACCTCGCGGCCGGGTACGTCGCCGGGTCTGCTGAAGCACGAGCGGTCACGTTCCCAACTGGCAGACCTGCTCGATGTCCAGTTCGAAGCCGCTTCGCGCCGTTGCTGGTGCGCTGGCTGTACATCGGCTCGCTCGCGTTGATCGCCGCAGTGACACTGTTCGGGCTTCTCAGGTCGTGGTGGCTCGCGAGCTGGGCCGGCTGGGCTTCTGGCTGGGCGTGCCGATCTCAATCGCCGACCGACTCGTGTACGCGCTGGGGGTGCGCCTGGTGTGTGAGCAGCTGATTCGTTGGACGGATCCAGGGCCAGGGAGTACACATCGCACAGCGCCTTCAGATGGGTCAGCCATGTAGCCCCGGTGCATTGCTGCACCGAAGCCTCAGAAGAGTGAATGCAACTCGTCGCTGCACGCGGCTCAAGCAAGCCGCGAGGGTGGTTGAGCTCGCTCCAAAGCCATCACGACGCCAGCTCAACCTGATTCGGTCTTCACGGCGATCGCATCGAGCGCGGCCCTCCAAGGGATCGGTGCCGTGTTGCTCCCTGTCGATGGATCGTGCACCGGGTATCCGCCCCTTTCCCAGATGACCGTCACGCCCCACGAACGAAGGCGTGCGATGTTCTCAACGAACACTGGGTGAGAGGTGTGTGCCCGGTTCGAGGAAGGGACCGCCACGATGGGCAGGCCGAGGCCGATGCCCTCTACGAGGATTCCGAGGGCGAGCGTGTCGCAGATCCCCGCGGCCCATTTGTTGATGGTGTTCACCGTCGCGGGGGCGATGATCACTGCCTCGGCAGGCGGCAAGACGTCCGGCTCGTCTGGATGCTTGTACTCGCTGCGTACAGGGTGACCCGTCAACGCGACGAGCTCCTCGACGTCAACGAACCGACGGGCCAAAGGTGTGGTGAGCACACACGTGTCCCAGCCACGCTCCTTGGCGAGCCCGACCAGTTCTCCGACATCGCGAGCGGGAGGACACGCACACACGATCACGTAAAGCACGGGAGCGGTCATACCCTCAGCATCGCGCACAGATAAGCCGGCGGACTACCAAGGGTCGGCGATTTCGACCCCGTTTCCCGATGACCTGCGCTCGTGTTGTGTCGTCCGTGGTCCTGCGCTAAGTCCTTCCCGCGCATAACCCGTGCCCCGCATAGTGGGCTCGTAAAGTCATAGTTAGACGGGTTCCCACCGCCACCCGTTGTTGTCCTCACAACGAATCTTCTCGCCGTTGCCTGCGACACCCCTGGCACCACGATCAGACTTGCGGCAGAACTCCCTCAGCTTATAACACGCCCCAGAATTGGTCAGGGGATAGCAGGTTCGCCGCCGTGCGGGCGCAGTCCTCGGCGGCGGTGCGTGGCGGCGAGCGTGCGCGGGGGAATGAGTCGCAGCAGTGCGGCGGCGGCGAGCGTGCGTGGGAGAAGGCGTCGCAGCAGCGCCGAACCAAGGAGAGGACACTGCCGAGGTGGTGGATGGTGACGCTGATTGGCTCGTCGATGTACCCGACGAGGAGCAGGCGTCGCCTATAGCGCCGATGATGATCAGCACGATAATGGCTAGACAGCCGCACCCGGCCACCGGCTGTTTCTTCTGTGACACTGGACTCCCCCGCTTCTATCCACGCTCCCATACGACGCGCATCCGTCCATAACGGATGACCACATCCAGATGACTGTTGGCGTGAGACACAGGAAGAGACGGTCACCTGGTGCCCTATCGGCTACGTTTGCCCTGTTGACGACCCTGCGGGGGTCAGGCCCGCTGCTGTGGCGGTTGCTACGCAATGTGGGCGGCCGCTGGTGAAGTCCTGCCTACTACTCCACGATCCGGGAGCCCGGCAGCGTAGCCCACGCAACCCGCAAGACCGGCTGCCTTTCGCGCTTCCCAGCGTGTGCAGAGATCTACGGCGCCAACACCTACCAGTTCGTTCGTGCCGGTCTCATCAGCAAGGGAATTCCGGAACGATCAGGCTCGGCGCGCAGGAAACGACCAAAGACCTGTTCATTACGAGTGAGGCTAGCCATGTCCACTGGGTCCAGATCTGACCACTGACTGGCCTCTCACCTCCGAAGAGTCCGTGGGCGTCCGGTGTCGTCCAGAGCAGTTGTTAGCACCGCGTTAGCACACCCCCGTGCCAGCACGATCGCCTTAATTAGGGAGACACCATTTAGGAAACCGTTGCTCTATCCCCTGAGCTACGAGGGCTTGATGCCAGTCAGAGCCAAGTGGACACGCACAGCTCGCGATGGTCGGGCCGCCCAGGGAAGATCCGACGGTACGTACGGGCGTCCGGGTCCTCTTGTGGCTCGCTGAGCGCCATGGCGACTGCCATGCCGTCCGCGTAGCAGCGCGGGTCTGTGTCCAACGGGGACCAGGACGACGCCGAGCCGGGCCGCGTGCTGCCGCACAACATCGAGGCCGAACAGGTCGTGCTCGGTGCCGTGATGCTCGCCCCACCCGTACTCGCCGAAGTCCGGGAACTGCTCGACGGGAGCGAGTTCTACCGACCCGCACACACGCGGATCTGGGAGACCATTACCGGCCTCGCCGACCACGGCGACCCGTTCCACGCCATCCCGGTCGCCGCCGCCCTCGGCAAGAACCTGACGAAGGCCGGCGGTGCTCCGTACCTGCACACCCTCGTGAGCGTCGTCCCGACCGCCGCGAACGCCGGCTACTACGCCCAGCTCGTACGAGACCTAGCCTACGCCCGCCGCGTCATCGAGACCGGCACCCGCCTCACCCAACTCGGCTACGACGCACCCGCCCAAGGCAACACCACCGACCTTCGCGCCGCCGTCACCGCCGAACTCGCCACCGTCACCGCCACAGACACGCGCGGCTGGCCCGACCCGACACCGCTCACCTCGACCGCGACCGGTCTGCCGTCCTTCCCGCTGTGGACGTTGCCGGACTGGATCGGCGAGTACGCCGCGAGCCTGGCCGAGGTCACCCAGACCCCCGCCGATCTCGCCGGTTGCCTCGCCCTGGCCGTGCTCGCCGTCGCAGCCGGCGGCAAAGTCTGGGTCCAGGCCCCCGCCTGGCGGGAGCCGGCGAACCTGTTCACCGTCGTCGTGCTGCCGCCCGGCAACCGCAAGTCCGAGGTCTACCGGGCCATGTGCGCACCCATCAAAGCCGCCGAGAAGACGCTGATCACCGACGCCGAGCCGCTGATCGCCGAAGCGGTCATCCGACGCCGCATGGCCGAAGCCGAAGCCGACAAGACCGCCAAGGCCGCAGAGAACGCCCCTCAATCCGGCAGAGAAGGACGCCGCGCTCGCCGAAGCCGCCCGCGCCAAGCTCGACCTCGACGCCGCCCGTGTCCCTGCCACGCCGCGCCTGTTCTCCGACGACGCGACGGTCGAAGTCCTCACCTCGCTCCTGTACGAGCAGGGCGGACGCATGGCAGTGCTCTCTCCGGAGAAGGAAGTTTTCTCCATCGCGGCCGGCCGCTACTCCGGAGCCCCGAACTTCGCCGTCCTGAAGAAGGGCCACGCAGGCGAGGAGATCCGCGTCGATCGCATGGGGCGCGAGTCCGAACAGATCGACGCCGCCACCGTCACCCTTGGAATCTGCACCCAACCTGGCGTCCTGGCCGAACTCGGTGCCACACCGCAATTTCGCGATCAGGGGCTCTTGGGACGCCTGCTGTTCTCCGTTCCTGAGTCCCTGTTGGGCTACCGGAACAACCAGCCTTCGCCGATGCCGGAAGAGCAGGAAGCGACCTACCGGCTCAACGCGAAGACGCTGATTCTGTCGCTGGCGCGCCTGCCCGAGCCAGCGACGCTCACCTTCACACCCGAGGCGCAAGCGTCGATCGTTCAGCTCCTCGCCGACATCGAACCGCGCTTCCGCCCAGACGGCGACCTCGCGCACATGACCGACTGGGGCGGCAAGCTCACCGGCGCAACCGTACGCATCGCCGGCCTCCTCCACCTCGCCAAGCACTACCGCGACGAGTGGGACACCCCCATCACCGCCGACACGTTCGCCGACGCCCGCGACATCGCCGACTACTTCACCGAACACGCCAAAGCCGCCTACGACGCCATCGGCGCAGACCCCGCCACCACCGACGCCAAGGCCATCCTCGACTGGGCGCGCAACACCACCACGACCCGCTTCACCACACGCGACGTCCTCCCCGCCCTGCGCCGCTTCAAGAAGGTCACCGACCTCGACCCCGGCCTCCGCCTCCTCGAAAGCCACGGCTGGCTCCGCCGCCTGCCACCACCACCGCGCACCGGACGCGGACGCCCAGCGGCCCCCACCTACGAACTCCACCCGAGCGCCCTGGAAACCCCGCGGTGACCGTCCTCGCGCACGTCGCCGACCGTCACCAACGCAACCGGCCCGGAACACCCGAGCGCTCCGCAGCGCGTCAGCAGAAATCAGCAAAAGCCTTTCTGCTGAATTTCGCTGACATGCTGCACGCGCCTCGCGCCCCACCAGCCCTCCGAGCCGGACACGCACTGTCACCGACGACACGAGCCGACCGAACGCCTCCATCTGATCGAACCGGCACCACCCGGAGGGGCTTGCTGATGAAGACCGCCGAGCGCACTCGCGACAAACTCACCCTCGCCGAAGTCTGCGCCGAACTCGGCATCACCCGATCGACCTTCTACGACTGGCGAGCCAAGCGGAAAGCGCCCCGCTGCATCACCCTGCCCAACGGCAGCCTGCGCATCCGCCGCACCGAACTCGACCGCTGGCTGACCGCCCGAGAGGACGCCGCCTGATGCAGAACATCACCTACGACGTCCGCATCTACAAGACCGAGGTCTACAAGGGCAGCACGATCACGACCTACCGCACTCGCTGGAAGACCAGCGCCAAAGTGTGGAGGGAGATGTTCCGCAACAAGGCTCAAGCGGCGAGTTTCGAAGCCGAACTACGAAGCGCCGCCCGAAAAGGCGAGGCGTTCGACGTCACCACCGGACGCCCGGTCTCCTGGGGACGAGCCCGCACTGACATGACGTGGTACGACTTCTGCCTCGCCTACGTGGACATGAAATGGAAAGGCTCTTCAGGGAAGCACCGCGCCAACACGGCCTGGGCGCTCGTGACTGTCATGCCCGCGATGCTGGCTGGCGAGCGAGGCAAGCCCGAAGACAAGGCGATCCGCTCGGCCCTCCGACGATGGGCGTTCAACACCAAGAACCGCGAGCATTGCCCCGACAACGCCGCCCGGGTTCTCCAGTGGGTCGCGCGTAACACCAAGCCCGCCTCCGCGCTGGCCGACACCAAGACGGCCCGCGCCGTCCTCGACGCCGCTGCAACACTCCTCGACGGAACACCGGCAGCACCCTCAACAGTTCGACGAAACCGCGCGATCCTGCACAACGCATGTGAGTACGCGATCGAACTCGGCCTACTCACTGAGAACCCCGTCAAGGCCGTCAAGTGGAAAGCTCCCAAGACCTCATCCGAGATAGATCGGCGCTCCGTCGTCAACCACACCCAGGCACGACAACTCCTCGACGCTATTCGCGCCCAAGAGCCCAGCGGCCCGAGGCTGGTCGCGTTCTTCGCCATCCTCTACTACGCCGGCCTCCGCCCAGAGGAAGCCGTCAACCTCCGCCGCGAAAACGTCGCCCTGCCCGCACTGGCATGGGAAGGAGAAAGCGGTAAGTGGGAAGAACCCGCCGACAACTGGGGCGAACTCGCCTTCTGCACCGCTTCCCCCGAAGTCGGCGCCGAATGGACCGACGACGGCAGCCGCCGCGAACAACGCCAACTCAAAGCCCGCCCCGAGGGAGAGTGGCGCCACGTCCCCACAGCACCACCGCTCACCAAGCTCCTGCGCTGGCACCTGACCGCGTTCGCCCCCGGCCCGGAGGGACGCGTATTCGCCGGCATACGCGGCGGAGAGCTCTCGACGATCACCTACCGCCGAGCCTGGGACAACGCCCGCAGAATCGCACTCAGCCCCGCTGAGTACTCCTCACCCCTCGCCCGACGCGTCTACGACCTCCGCCACGCCTGCGTCTCCACGTGGCTAAACGGAGGCGTACCACCCGCTCAAGTTGCGGAGTGGGCCGGCCATAGCGTCTCCGTCTTGCTCAAGGTCTACGCCAAGTGCATCGAGGGCCAGGACGAGACCTCCAAGCGCCGCATCGAGGCAGCTCTGCGGGGATAGGACTTGGACACATAGTTTGGCATAGCCACCTCCCGCCAGCCATTGAGAGACACGACCGGAGGCCTAACGAACAGCGCCCGACCTATTCATTTAGGTGGGGCGCTATTCTTTGCTGCCCTGGAATGGCGGCTAGGGGCGGCCGAGCCACCGACCTCCACTTCCGGATCAACAATCGCCCTGTTACCCTCTTCGACCCAAACGACCGACGTCTCGGCGATGGGCATCACTACTGCCGGACCAATGGGGCCATCCCCGATGGCGAGCCTGGGTGAATATGCCAGCCATCCGGCCAACTGTGCCGATCACCGGGATGTCTAGCTAGGGCTCCCGTGAAATCGGGTCGCGTGCTGAATTCGACTCCGTCAAACCAGGCTAGTCCACCGCCGTCGAATTTGGCGCTGACGAACTTCACGTCCTTGCCAAACCGAGCTTTACCGAATCCCGCATGCTTACTGAAATTGGCTCCGCTGAAGATAGCGTCTCCATTGAACTGAGTGTCCACAAACGTCGCGTCTTCGTCAAACCGGGCTTCGATGAATATCGCGTCCCCATGGAACCTGACCCCATCAAATGTGACACACCTGTCGAACTGGGCTTCGGCGAACATCGCATACCGGCCGAACTGCGCTCCATCGAACATGACATCCCCATCGAACTGGGCTTCGGTAAATATCGCGCCACCACTGAACTGGGCGTAGCGAAAATCGGCATGACCAAGGCGACATTGAGCGAGATCGAATTCGACGAGGTGGGCACCGTTGAGATCGATACGCATTCCATCCCAGTAAATGCCTGAGATATTTGCATGCTGGTCGACAATGCTGCGGTCATCCGATAATGCGAGATGGCGGGCGAGCATTCGTTGTGCTGCCAGCCGAACTTGGAGTTCTTCCCGGACATCGCTACCGCCATGACGGGTCTCCGCTGAACTGCTGCCGACGTCTTTGTCGACTAGTGGTTTCTGACTCTCAGCAGGAACTGACAACGGTGGATTGAAGGGCATCCGAAGATAAGCGCAGACGACATCGACCACGGTCTGCCGGTGCTCGCTGTGGTCTTGAGCAAGACGTTCGAGAGAGTACAGGCCACCGAGACGAACCGGGGCGTTAGCGTGGCCAAGCTGCTCAACGGCCTTGCCATACAATTCAGTGACACGACGCTGAGTCGCATCATAAGCGTTGTCCCGCGCGACTGCCTCTGCATGTGCGTGGGTGATCCGTGCGACGTCTTCAGCGTGTGCTTGGGTACGTTCGCTCAGCCATTGACGCCTCACCGCCAGCAGCAACGCGACGGCCCCACCGGTCCCTGCCCCGACGCTGAGACCGATCTTGATCGCCTCAATCCGCAGCGACGCATCATGCCCGGCAATCGACAACAGCCAAAGCGTCGTGGCAGTTGCGGATACGGCAACGGCTGCTGCGCCGATGACCGCCACCCACCAAGGCATCGTCTGCAAAGGAGCCCGCTCGTCCCGATCGACCTGACCGCTCACAAATGCGTTCCTTTCGCCACCAGTGACCGTCACCGTAACCGGCCCGGCCTCTGCGGTGGCCAAGATCCGCTGAGATTGCGGAGGACGCGCACGATCAAACCCGCCAGCCCATCCCGTCTGGTTCGGCCCACCCTCTGGGGAAGAGTCTGGCCTGTTCGGGTGATGTCGATCCTGGCGCCCTGATCCCGGCAGGGCCGGCAACGTTGTCGCAAGTCGTCCAGCTGCCGACCGATCGCGGGCCCTGCACCCACCAGACCGAGAGATGACGGCCTCACCAAGAATCGCACGAACATGCTCAATTCATGCTCAACTAATGAGCGATCACCCTAACCGCGAGCAGACAGGAACTACCAACAGCGATCGGTAACGGCCTAGGCCGTCTGATCCGTAGCAAGATCAAGTAAGTTCAAGACCGTCAACAAACGTCCGCTGGCCGTCGAGTGCCCGCATCTCCTCGTAGTGGACTACCGGCGCTCCGCTCCGCGAACGCTGCGCTGTGGATGTAGTGGTGTGTGTGGTCGCGCTGTACTTCGATGCTGTGGCAGACGTCCTCACTGCGGCACGGTTACCGCCAGTAGTTTGCCGTCCCCGAGGTGAAGCCATCCTCGGCCAGGCGTGACAGCGCTGCCGATAATGGATTTTCCGGTGCTGATGCCGATCAGATTTCCGGCGTCCCACTTTTGGGGGGACAGCAGGAGGCCGCGGTGGGCTTTCTTCGCGCTATCCAGCCAGTGGAAGCTTCGCCAGAGCTTGTCTTCATCGCCGCCTAGGATCAGCGCCGCACCTTCGTCAAATCCATGCTGCAGCAGGCTCTTTAGGAGACGCGAGGCATCGCACTCGGCCAAAACCTCCGCGTCGTCCATCACGATAACGACCGGGTTTTCAGTGGAAGCCTTCGACAAAGTCTCTTCAAGTTCATCGTGCTTGATGTCGTCTTGCACGAAGCAGGCCATCACACCATCCAGATCAGCTAATTCCCGCAGAGGAGATGGCCTGGGAGCGGCCAGCACGAGCCGGGTGCCAGTTGCGAGCAGAGAACGCACGGTGTTAACCAGTGCCGTGGAGCGGCCCGATCCGGCGGGCCCGGCTATCACGAACGCCGGAGCCGTACCGGAGCCCAGATCAGGGCCGTACGCGGTCAGGCCGTCGCCCCCGACACCCGCGAGCGCCCACAACCTCGGTGTCGCCGGGTCACGCATCATCCACGCCTCATCGAAGCTGATAGGGGACGGCAACGCGGCAGCGCGTTCCTGGGCCTCCAACGCGTCACGGGCAGCGTCCCACAGGCCCAGCAATAGGACGTGGTCCTCTAGCATCAGCCTCGCCACGTGAGAGAACGCGACGACAGCCTCTCGCTCCGGCAGTTCATCACGGGTGTACCAGCGGATCCACGAATCCGACGAGATGCCCGTCTGATTCTCCATATCGGTGAAGGACCACTTTTTCTTTAGCCTGTGTTGGTTAAGGAAGCGATGCAGTGTGACCAGTTCGTGTCGCGCCGGGGAGTAGGCCATCTCAAACTCTTTGCTCTTCACGCCGTAGTAAGTTGCGTTCGCTGGCCGCACCTCCATCGTCTCTAGCGCATCGGCCAATTTGACGAACTGTTCACTACGGCGCACCACGCCAAGGAACACCCTCAACGCGTCCTTGTCGTCCCACAACTCCTGTGCCGCGTTCATGATCAGCGACTTCAACGACTCCCCTGCGTAGTTGAACTGCGCAGCGGCTTGATCGTCGTCGGCGGGTGGCTCGGTGCCAGCGGGTGGCTCTGCTGTCGCCCGCTCGTTTGTGTTCGGGGTGTCCTGCTTACGCTGCTCCTCGAAAGGGGCGGCCGCGGCATTCGCCTCATCATCTCCAGCAGACGCCGTGGCATCTGCTGGAGATACTGCTGCTTGCCTAACTGTTTCTCTGAACGCTTGCTTCCACAAATCTTTGAAGCGGTCGACTTCGCGACTTACATCGTTGCGTCGAGCACCTTCGGCCAACACGCTGACGACGAGTTCGAGGCGGCCCCACTGAGGGAGATCCGGTTTCTGAAAGATGTCCAGCACGGCCTGGTGATTCACGATCCAGTACTCCTGCGCATCCGTCCCGATGCGGTCGCGAATTATTCGCGCCGACGGGAGCCCTGCGTCCAGTCTCAGATCGTGGAGCTCATCGTTCAGCTTCTTCAGATCCGGCTGGTCAGCCAGCTCGGGCCTCCTCCAAGGCTGGGCAACCGCCATCTCTCCCCCTCTAGCCGATTTCCGTGTCAGATCCTGTAAACCAGACGCACCGACGCTTGTACAGACGGTCGGCGAAACACGTCAGGAACTGTCAGACGGCATCTGTTCTTGGTCGATGCCGTCAGTGATCGACTTGAGGTCGTCAGCACCGTCGGTTGTGCACCCATGCTGGCCTCGTAACCCAGTCGGCGCTACATGGAAAGCAGATCCGTATGGAACAGATCAGCGTACGTCTCGTAGTCCTCCTGCTGGTCGGCGTTCTCGTCGTCGCCCTGACCCTGCATGCACCCAAGATCGGAGCCGCCGTAGTGGGAGCCACCACGATGGTGGCCCTACTCGCCCAGCTCATTGCCCGTGACTGACTCAGCACGGGCCGGGCGCTAGGGAGCAACTCGGCCGCGCGGTCGACTGGCCTCGGGCTGGGGCGGCCCGAAGAGCCCGCACGCCCTGCCCGAGGGCCGGTCGGCCGGCGTAGCAGGGCCCCTTGAGAGCCGCGTGTAGAAAGCTCTCATCCGGCGACATCGTCGCTCGTCCAACCACAGAGACAAGACGAAACCCCAAGCGCCGCATCGAGGCAGCTCTCCAAGCCTGAGACGTTGGCACGTATTTGGCACAGCCACCCGCAGCCAGCCGGTGACGACCGAACACAACCGGACACAACGCGAACAGCGCCCGAACCTGTCTACGCAGGTCGGGCGCTGTTTTCGCTAGTCTCAGGGAGTGGGCAGGGGCGGGGTCGAACCGCCGACCTTCCGCTTTTCAGGCGGACGCTCGTACCGACTGAGCTACCTGCCCGCATGGCACCGGGTGGTGCCTCAGCGGTCCTGACGGGATTTGAACCCGCGGCCTCCACCTTGACAGGGTGGCGAGCACTCCTAACTGCTCCACAGGACCTTGCCTTGCTACCCCGAAGGGTATCGTGCCCCCAACGGGATTCGAACCCGCGCTGCCGCCTTGAAAGGGCGGAGTCCTAGGCCGCTAGACGATGGGGACTCGACGGCGTGGCCGCCGTGTTGCCCTTGGCGCCTGCCGTCGGGGACACCGAAAGCATAGGGGACAACAGCCCCAACCACCAAAGTGATTCCCCTACCTCGGCCGTCCCGCCGCGCTGGAGCTCGCTGACCTGGGCGAACCCGACGGCGAGCCCACAGGCGAACCGACAGGCGAACCCGCAGGCGAACCCGACGGTGAGGCGGGTGTGGCGAACGGCGTTCGGGCGGACGGTGGTGGGCCGATCGGGCGGTCCGGCTTGGGTTCGAGGGTGCGTTCGATCTGGGCCGAGGTCAGGCCCAGGCCGCCGAGGCGGATGTCGTCCCAGCCCTGGAGGCGGTGGCTGGTCCGGTTGAAGTACAGCACCGACATCTCGATCGGGGTCGGCTGTTCGTGTTCCAGGCCCCGCATGCCGGCGCCTCCCGTGGAGCCCTGGATGAACAGGCGGGTGCCCGAGGGCAGCAGGCGGGTCGAGCGCTGGTGCAGGTGGCCGCTCAGCACCAGGGGCGCCGTGCCGTCGAACGCCTGGCCCTCGGCTGGATCATGGACCAGCACCACGTCCGGGGCCTCGTGGGCGGCCGTCAGCTGGGCCGCGGCGCCCTGGCCGATGGCGAGCATCTCGCGGGCGTCGACGTCGTCTCCGCGGGTCGTCTTGTCGGGGGTGAAGCGCGGGTCGCCGATGCCGAAGATCCGCAGGCCTCCGACGTCCTTGACCTGGTTGTCGAGTACGACGCCGTTCTTCTGGCGGCGTACGGACCGTTCGGTGTCGGCCGAGTCGTGGTTCCCCTTGATGAACACGTACGGGACCTTGATCTTGGAGATGTCGTTCGCGAACTTCTCCTCCGCCGAGGAGCCGTGGTCGGTCAGGTCGCCCGTGTCGATGACGAGTTGGACGTTGAACTGCTTGGTCACCTGGCGGATCACGCTCCACGCCACCGGATTGAGGTGGATGTCGGAGACGTGCAGGACGCGGATGGTGGTCGGGTCGGGCTCGTACGTCGGCAGCGTCGAGGTCACGTCGTACAGGCGCGAGACGTTTCCTAGGAGTTGGGCGAGCTGGGCCCGGTACGCCCCGAAACGGGACACGATGGACTTGGCGTCGCCGACGACCTGGGGGGCGCCGGCGAGGATTCCGGTGAAGCGCGGCTCCGCGACCGACTGCGGGTCGAACGTGACCGCGCCGAGGATGCCGACGAGCAGCAGGCCGTTGAAGGCCGCGAGGGTCGACCACAGCATGCGCTTCCACGTGCGGAACACGACGAAGCCGGCCAGGGCGGCGCACGCCAGCGCCGCCAGCGTGGCCTTGGTGATCATGACGATGAAGCCGTGGCGGATGTCGCCGCCGATCGTGGAGGTGAGGTGGTCGACGGCGGCCGGGTCTTCGATGAGCTTCTGGGCGGATTCGGGGCGGATCTGGGTGATCTGGGCATCGACCCTTACCGGGCCGGAATGGCTGTCCAGGCGGAGCGTGCCCAGCGGCGGGATGTCGATCACGGTGCCGCCGGAGAGGGACGGCCGGAGGGAGAAGGTGACGTCGGCGGGGCCGATGTCGGTGCTGGCGTGGCCGCCGTACAGCATGCCGAGCCAGCCCGCCAGCAGTCCCACCGCGATCACCGCCGTGATACGCGCGGGGAGCCGGACACGCCGCATCGCCACGATACGGCGGGCTTCTGTCATCACTCGGGTCAACACGTTGGTACCTATGCTCGCTTCCACCACTCTCCACGCACAATGTCAATGTGATCGACGTCAGTCGCGAGGAGTTCGAAGAACTGGTCGGTGAGGCGCTGGACACCGTCCCGCCCGGACTCACCCAGCTCATGAAGAACGTTGTGATCATGGTCGAGGACGACCCTCCGCCGCAGGTCGGCACGCTACTCGGCCTGTACGAGGGCGTGCCGCTGACCGAGCGCGGAGGCACGTACGCCGGCTTCCTGCCCGACCGGATAACGATCTTCCGGCGTCCACTGCTGGCCGTCTGTGAGACCCGCGCTGACCTGGTACGGGAGGTGCGGGTGACCGTCGTGCATGAGATCGCTCACCATTTCGGCATCGACGACGAACGGCTCCACGAACTCGGCTGGTGATCTTTCCCATACCCACGTTCGCACACAATGGGTCACACCTCAGCGACGCAGCGTGAGATAATCCCCGGGACCGCCCGGTCACGGATTGCGATGACAGGGGAGCGCGCGTGGGTGGACGACATCGACGGCCGTTGGATCGGCAGGCCACCTATGGCGACGTGTTCGGTGTCGGTGAGTTCCGCTCCCTCTGGCTGTCCCAGGCGCTCTCGTACATCGGCGACCAGTTCGCCCAGGTCGCTCTCGCCGTCCTCGTCTACAACAACACCCACTCGCCGCTGAAGACGGCCGTCGCGTACGCCCTGACCTACCTGCCGCCGATCCTGGGCGGGCCCGTCCTGTCGGTCCTGGCCGACCTGCTCCCCCGGCGCCGGGTCATGATCTTCTGTGACCTCGTACGGGCCGGCGTCCTCGCGTTGATGGCCCTCCAGCCGCTGCCGTTCGCGGCGCTTTGCACGCTGGTCTTCTGCAGCGTGCTGCTGGGCACGCCGTTCACGGCGGCGCGGGCCGCGCTGCTGTCGGAGGTGCTGCCCGGCGACATGTACGTCGTGGGCTCGGCGATCAACAACATCACCCATCAGCTGACCCAGATGCTGGGCTTCCTCGCGGGCAGCGCGGTGATCTTCGCGGTCGGCACCCGTCAGGCGCTGGCGGTCGACGCGGTGACGTTCGTGCTGTCCGCGGTCATCGTCGTGGCCGGCGTACGACGTCGGCCGGCGCCGTCACGCGACACCAAGGCCCGCGAGTCACTGTGGCAGATCTCACGCCGCGGCGGCCGCCTGGTGCTCGGCGACCGTACGCTCCGGCCGCTCGTGTGCTTCGCGTGGCTCTGCGGCTTCTACGTCCTGCCGGAGGGGCTGGCCGCGCCGTACGCCAAGACGTTCGGCGACAGCCCGTTCATCGTGGGGCTGCTCATGTCGGCGACGCCGACGGGCATGGTGGTCGGAGCGTTCGCCTACAGCCGGTTCGTCCGCCCGGACAACCGGCTGCGAATGATGGGCTGGATGGCGATGCTCGCCTGCGCGCCGCTGGTGGGGTCGGGGCTGCGTCCGCCGCTGTGGGCGGTCGTCGCGCTGTGGGCGCTGTCGGGCGTGGGCTGCGCCTACCAGGTGGCGGCCAACGCCGCCTTCGTGGCTGCCGTGCCCCCGTCCGGACGGGGGCAGGCGTTCGGCTTGGCCCAGTCGGGCATCCTGGCCAGCCAGGGCATCGGCATCCTGTCGGGCGGCGCGCTGGCCCAGGTGCTCGGGCCGGAGCCGGTCGTCGCCCTCGCCGGCGTGGCGGGCCTGACGGTGGCGACGATGCTGGCCATGTCGTGGACACAGGTGCGTACCGAGGTGATCGCCTCGACCCATGACCGCGCCATCAGCGCCGCCGCCTAGTCGCGGTTGGTCTGCTTGTTGATGAGCTCCTGGGCGATGGAGACGTCCTTGCCCTCCTCGGGGATGAGCAGCACCGCGGCGGCGTACAGCAGGATGCCCGCGCCGCTGGTGAGGATGGTCACCACCGCCGCGCCGATCCGTACGAGGGTGGGGTCGACGTTGAAGTAGGCCGCGACGCCGGAGCAGACGCCGGTGATCATGCGTCCGTCGCGAGTGCGGGTGAGGCGCCGGGGGCCGGTCGTGTCGGTGGGTTCGTGCGTCATGTCGTCGTTCATGCCTCGATCGTGCCCGGCCCGTACGGCGTCCGCCATGGGGGCTTGCCCTGATCCGTCCCTGAGAGAGCCCCTATGGCCCCTCGGTCACATCGATGACGCATGACCTCCGGACGAACCGCCAACCCTGAGACGGGGCCGGAGAGTCCCCGAACGCGGCCGTCACCCGCAGCCGCGTACGGTCCAGCGGGCGTGCCGCGCCCAGCCGGTAGATCAGGCGGTCACGCGCGGACGGCGAGCCGTACGTCAGCATGCGCTCGCCGTCGATCACCACGATGCTCCCCGCGTCGTACAGGCCGGGCCGCAGTCCGCCGGAGAGGTCCGAGAGCGCGAGCGTGCGCGGCTCGGTGAGCGCGATCCGGGCGAGCACCTCCGGGTCGATCACCGGCGCGCGCTCCTCCCGCGGCGCCTGGCTCAAAAGCCCGCACAGCGGCGCGGCGCGCGCGGCGTCGTCGAGGATCACGAACTCTCCCCCGCCGACCGCCACGAACCCCTCAGGGCCGCTGTGCGGCCCGCGCAGCCGCTGGAACCCGCAGTCGTGCACACTCTCGCTGCGCAGCACATCGCCGTCGCGACGGAACGCCACCGACAGCTGCACGCCGACGCGCAGCCACAGCGGGAGCACGAGCAGGCCGCCGTCGGCGAGTTGGTCACGCCAGGCCCGGGAGATGTCCGAGGTGCCGATGGTGAGCTCGATCCGGTCGTACGGCGCGCGGTCCGGCGCGCCCGCCCACCCGTCGCCGGTGCGGACCTCGACGTTCGCCGCGCCGGCCAGGCGTTCGCGCGCCGCCGCCGCGATGTCGCCGTCGATGTCAACGGTGATCACCCGGGCGGCGAGCCGGCCCAGCAGCGCCGCGTTGTAGCCGGTGCCGGCGCCGATCTCGAGCACCGAGTGCCCGGGTTCGACCCGCAGCTGCTCCAGCATGACCGCGACCATGGCCGGCTGGCTGGCCGAGCTGATCGCCACACCGGCGCCGTCCCGCTTGGTGATCAGGACCTTGTCGTCGTACGCCTCGGTGCGCAGGTCCTCGGGCACGAAGAGCTCGCGAGGCACGGCCGCCATCGCCTCGGCCACCCGCCCGTCTCCGAGTACGCCCTTGTCGGTCAGGAGGCGTACCAGGTCTCGGGGGGCCATGGATCCCAACGTACGCTGAGGGTTGAACCCCCTGGGAGGTCTTGATGGATCTGCTGCGCGTCGACGACCGGCTGACCGACGAGGAGCGACTGGTCCGCGACACGGCCCGCCGGTTCACCGCCGAACGCATCGCGCCGCACGTGGCGGACTGGTTCGAGGCGGGCACCTTCCCCGCGCGTG
Organism: Actinoallomurus acaciae; assembly: GCF_042429965.1. Lineage (NCBI taxonomy): Bacteria > Bacillati > Actinomycetota > Actinomycetes > Streptosporangiales > Thermomonosporaceae > Actinoallomurus > Actinoallomurus acaciae. Next base: position 41,550 of record NZ_JBHLZP010000002.1, on the reverse strand, counting down.
AGCTCGCGCCCGAGCTGGGGTCCCTCGGTCTTCTCGGCATGCACCTGTCCGGGTACGGCTGCCCGGGCGCCGGCGCGGTCGCGTACGGCGTCGCCTGCCGTGAGCTGGAGGCGGCCGACTCCGGGCTGCGCAGCTTCGTGTCGGTGCAGGGTTCGCTGGCGATGTCGGCGATCCACAAGTTCGGCTCGGAGGAGCAGAAGCGGGAGTGGCTGCCGCGGATGGCCGCCGGCGAGGCGATCGGCTGCTTCGGCCTGACCGAGCCCGACCACGGCTCGGACCCGGCGAACATGCGCACGCGCGCCAAGCGCGAGGGCTCGGACTGGGTGCTGAACGGCTCCAAGATGTGGATCACCAACGGCTCGGTGGCCGACGTCGCCGTCGTCTGGGCGCGTACCGACGACGGCGTCCGCGGGTTCCTCGTGCCGCGGGGCGCACGGGGGTTCTCGGCGCGCGACATCCACAAGAAGCTGTCGCTGCGCGCGTCGGTGACCTCGGAGCTGTCGCTCTCGGACGTACGGGTGCCGTCCTCGGCGATGCTGCCGGAGGCGCGCGGGCTGCGGGGGCCGCTGAGCTGTCTCTCGGAGGCCCGGTACGGAATCGTCTGGGGCGCGATCGGCGCGGGACGCGCGTGCTACGAGGCGGCGGTGGAGTACGCGGGCAGCCGCGAGCAGTTCGGCAAGCCGATCGCGGCGTTCCAGCTCACGCAGCAGAAGCTGGCCGCGATGGAGATCGCGCTGGGCCAGGCGGGCCTGGTCGCACTGCACGTCGGGCGGCTGAAGGAGGTGGGTGAGGTCACGCCGCAGCAGGTGTCGTTCGGCAAGCTGGCGAACGTACGGGCGGCGCTGGACGTCGCACGCTCGGCCCGTACGGTGCTGGGCGCGAACGGCGTCACGCTGGAGTACCCGGTGATCCGGCACATGACGAACCTCGAGTCGGTGCTCACGTACGAGGGGACGGAAGAGATCCACACGTTGGTGCTGGGCGAGGCCATCACCGGCATTTCCGCATACCGCTGACAAACCGCGCCCCATTTTCCGGTCATAGGGAGTTGTTTCGGGTGGTCCGGCGGGGACATCCCGGATTGCTGGGGTTCCTGAGGCCGGAGGGAGTCGAAGTATGACCGCATCGCGCATCCCGAACACCACCGGATGGCTGTCCTTCGCCGGCATCGTGGCAATCGTGGTCGGCGTCTTCAATGTGATCGACGGCCTGGTCGCGCTGTTCCGGACCGACTACTACCTGGTGACCGCGCAGGACATCCTGGTCTTCGACTTCACCGCGTGGGGCTGGATCTGGCTGCTCCTCGGCCTGACCCAGATCGCCATCGGCGCGGGCATCTTCGCCGGCCGGACGTGGGCCCGCGCGGCGGGCCTGGCCATGGCCGTGGTGGTGGCAATCGGACAACTCGCCTTCCTGCGCGCGTTCCCCGTGTGGTCGGTGATCGTCATCGCCCTGTGCGTACTGGTCGTCTACGCCCTGACGGCACACCCCCACGCCGAGCCCTGACGGAAGCCACCACCCCACGGGCGGATCACGCGAGGCCGTCCCCTCCGGTACGCTCGTTGCCAGCGGGGCGTTAGCTCAATTGGCAGAGCTGTGGACTTTTAATCCATAGGTTCCGGGTTCGAGCCCCGGGCGCCCTACCACTCCCCTAGGCGCTGACCTGCGGTTTCGCTCCTTATCACGAACATCTAAGTGTCGTTAGGGATCTTTGGTTGCTCGTTGGTTGCTCGTGGGGCGGATCTGGGGCTTGACGGACACAGGTGGCGTCGTTGCGGGCGGGTGGAAACCGCCCCAGATCCCACGCGCGCTATCGAGGCAGCCCGTTGTCATCGCAATCGCCGCCGCCGAGGCATGCGTCGTCGGCGGGGAACCCTGGACCCCCGTACTGGCCGATGCCGCTACCGCCTGGCTGGACGCCGGCATCCCTGCCGGTACCGACGCCTGGGAGACCCTGGACTACGACGGTGGCATAAACAACGATGAGACCCGTGTGATCCTCCGCTTGGCCGGACGCGACGACCTCGACCACTACCTCCAACCGGAGTACATGGGCGATGATCCCGACTTCGTGGAGGATGAGGAGTTCCTGGCCATCGAGGACATGTGGCGAGGCGGCCCGCCGTTCCTGCGGCTGATGCGGGGCCTCGCCGCTCGCCCGGAAACGAAAGCGGTGACAGCCCTGGTGGAGCGCGCCCTGGCCGCGCCCGCCGGCACACCGGCCCTCGGCGACGCCACCCGCTGCGTCACGACACTGCTGCGCGACAACCAGATACCGCTGGACCAGCCTGACGGCTAAGGTCCCGACGCGACAGCCTCGACCACAAGGCCGGTCACCTCGATATCGGACGGCAGCCCGCGCACTGGCCTGATCATCCCGTCTGCCGTCGGTCTAAGGAATCACCGCAGAGGCGGCCTCCAGCAGCGCGTGATCAGCCCTCCGCCAGCGCCTCAACACAGGTCAGACATAGGTTCGTCGGATTCTCCGCGATTGCTACCGGGACCCCGAGGACGACGACGATCTGTTGTAGACGGCCTTGAACTGTCATTCCCAGGAAGGAGGATGGGGGTTTACACAGACCGTGAGACGAGGGGCCGGATGGACCAGATTCGGAAGGCGTGGAGGCGTATTGAGCGCTGGGTGGACTCCGAGCCGGAGCTGCCACCGGTTCAGGAGATGTTCAACCCGCCCGCCGATCCGGCCGAGATCGACGCGGTCGAACGCGCTCTCGGCCATTCGTTCCCGGCGTCGTATCGGGCGTCGCTGCTCGTGCACGATGGTCAGGTCGAGACCGGCTCCGTGCCGCCGGAGTGGCTGCCGTACGGAATGTACCTGCTTACGCTGCGGGAGACCGTGGCACTGTGGCGCGAAGAGCGGGCCTTTGAAAACGAAAGGTTCTTCGACGAGATGCCGGAGGAGGACACCGGCGAGTCCGACCGCATCCGCGACTTCCCGACCGTGACCGCCGCTGGGCGCCTGCCGATCGCCCAAAACGAAGGTATCTCCTACATGTACCTCGATCTGGTTCCTGGCCCGGCCGGCGACTCGGGTCAGGTGATCTACACCCAGAACGAGTGCTCGTTTTCAGTGGCAGGTACGGGCTTCGCCGGCTTTCTGAGTCGATACGCCGACCTCTTCGAACGGGGCGTGCTGCGCTATGACGCCGAGACCTATGCCTGCGTGGTGCCAGCAGATGAGCAGGACTCATGGGAAGAACTGCTGCTCCAACCCTCAACCGAACGCGGGGCATGAGAACCGCGCGCCGACAGAGCGTGGCGAGCTGCCGGAAGGACGATGCTCCTTCAATTAACGATCGTTTGTTGAAGATCACCGAGAAGACGCGAACACGCCTCTGAAACGCTTCAACAACCCCTTCAACAACCTCGGTCGTTCAACAACCGTCCGGAACCGTTTGTTGAGAGAATCGCGGGTGTGACGAGCCCCCTGGAGCTTCCCGCTGATCCGTTCGCCGTCTTCCCGACTCGGCCCACCGAGATCCGCATCGGATATGCGCGGGTGTCCACCGGCGGGCAGAAAAGCTCGAACGGCAGATCGACGCGTTGACCGCTGCCGGGTGCCGGCGGATCTTCGCCGACAAGAAGTCAGGCAAGAACGCCCACCGGCCCGAGCTGAAGGCATGCCACGCCTTCCTCACCGCGGGCGACACGCTGGTGGTGCCCTCACTGGACCGCTACGGCCGGTCGCTACACGACCTGATCACCATGGTCGCCGATCTACGGCAGCGCGAGATCGGATTCACCAGCCTGCATGAGAACCTCGACACCACCACCCCCGGCGGACGCTTGGTCTTCCACGCCTTCGCCGCACTGGCCGAATTCATCCGCGAGTTGATCGTCGCCGGCACCCGCGAAGGCCTGGCCGCCGCCCGCGCCCGCAGCCGTGTCGGCGGGCGTCCCACCGTGGTGAACGAGGACCTGCTGAACGCCGCCCGCGACATGCTGCCCAACCCCAAGCACTCGATCACCTCGATCGCCATGTTGCTTGGCGTGTCCCCGGGCACGCTCTACAACCACATCCCCGACCTGCGCGAGCTACGCGCCAGCGGACAGAGCTAACAGCTCGCGGGTAACTGACCTGCGCAGACAATGCGCCGAGACGCATTCGAACGAAAAGTCACGCCAAGCACCGCCCGAGGGGTTGCTTAGCGCGACTTTTCGTTCCGATGCTCGTCAACCCCAGAGAAATCCCAGAGTTCGTGCGAACTGAAGGTTCCTCAGGATGAACCAAAGGCCCTTCAGGCTCTATGGGGGTTGTGGACCCTTGGGTTCGTCTCGACTGGCGGGGTCCTGGTCCTCAATCGAGGTGGCGAGGAGGACGCGGGCGTTCTCGGCGTAGCGGATCGCGGTCTTGGGGTCGAGGCCGAAGACCGAAGCGAGGTGGAGCGGGTCGGGCCCGTGAGCGAGGGCCTCTTCGAGCTGCCGGTCCACTCGGAGGCGTTCCAAAGTCGCGGCGCGGCCACAGAGCTTCTTGGCAAAGTAGATAGTGCTGACCGGGCCTGTGCCGTGGGCGCTCATCTGGTTGACGAGCAGGTGGGGGTTGGCGGTGTTGGGCCAGCGGGTGCGGCGGTGGTCGAGCCATTCGAGCAGGATCTGGTGGCTGAACTCGTCAATAGGGCGGGTGCGGCCGGCGATGGTGAGCCTCCGGTTGCTGAGGTCGACGTCGTCGAGGAGCAGGGTGCGGATGGCGCCGGTGCGGGCTGCGTGGACCGCGGCGAGCATGAGGACCAGCCGAGCGGCTGGGGTGGTGGCGGCTTCGGCTGCCCGGTCGACGTCGTCCTGGTTGAGCCGCTGGGCGAGTCCGTAGGGATGTTGGCCGACGCGGATGCCGCTGGTGGGGTTGCGGAAGATCTTTCCGGTCTTCCTGGCGAAGGTGAACAGGGAACGCAAGGAGACCAGCAGGTTGGATCGGCGCGAACCGGTGAGTTCGTCCAGGGCGGCCAGGACGTCGTCGCGGGTAACCTCGCGCAGGTGGTCGTAGCGCTGTGACCAGGCCAGGAGCGTCGGCCGGACGTAGCCCATGTGAGTCCAGACCGTCGCGGGGTCCCGCGGTTTGGTGCGTGGCCCGCCATCGCGCATGGTGCGCAGCCAGGACTCGGTTGGCTGGCGGATCCCGTCGGCGAGGCCGTCGAGTTTGCGTTCCAGCCAGTTCTCGAACGAGGAGGATCGATCGTCGAGGAAGACGCTCATGGCGGCCAGGACCTCAGCGGCACGCTCGACGCTGATGTCCAGGGCCCGCATCGCGGGGAACAGTTCGGAGTACCGGACGAGGTCGCCGGCGGCGTGGGAGGACAGCACGATGATCAGGCCGCGGTGGACGCCGTAGCGGGTGCCCCGCCGCCAGCCGTGGGCCTCACCGATCTGGTGGGCCAGGTGGATGCCCCAGGCCAGCCAGGGGGTGTCGTACTCGACCTTCGCCGCCTCATCGAAGCGGGTGAAGTCGCGGGGAACGTCGAAGGCCCAGGTCCTGGAGCTGCAACGGCCGGACAGGGCTCAGGGAACTCTGGGGTTATTTCTTTCACGCACATGGCCGGAATCGCTCCAGGGGTGACGCCGACCCGGCGTCACCCCTGGAACTCGCGGCCTGGCGTCAGCCGCCGTACGCGGTGTTCGTCCAGCCCATCGTCACGTAGATCTCGCTGTGGGCGATCGCGCCCGGCTTCATGCCCTTCGTCTCCAGGCCACCGCTCTGGGCGGGCGGCATCCCCGGCGACGGCGCGACCCGCCTGCCGCCGTTGCCCTGGACGAGGACTAGCTGCGTGCCGAGCGGCACGTACGTCGCCGGGTCGAGGAGCAGTTCGCTGTCGTAGACGTTCCCGTTCTGCGTCGTACGGTCGGCCAGGACGATCGCGGGACGCCCCAGTGAGTCCCGCGACGTTCCCAGGTTGCGTACGCCCGGCTCGCCCGCGAGCACGCGGAAGACGGCCGACCGCAGCTGCGGCGAGGACGGGTCGAGCAGGAACTGCCCGGCGGCGCCGAGCAGGGCGCCCGAGCCGCCGGCGCTCCGGAGCAGGTACTTCTCAAGAGCCTGCGGGTCGCCGGCCATGGCCTCTCGCTGCTTGTCCGTCGGCGGCGGCGGGGGGGGCTGGCAGTGCTTGCCGCATCGCTTCTCGAAGGCCGCTTCCAACCGCCTCTGCGCCCGCTCCTCGGCCTTCTGCGCCCGCTTCTGGGCCGGGGGCGTCCGGACCAGGTCCCAGGGTTCGGACTTGGCCGACTGCGTGAGCGGCTGGCCGTTGGACCGGACCCGCCAGGTCGACGGTGACCCTGCCTTCTTCCAGGCCGCGCGGTCGGCGGCCGTCTGCGGGACCGCGGCGGCGAACCGGCTGCGGAAGACGTCAGGGTCCTTCATGCTCCGGGCGATCCACTGGTCGACCTCGTGCCGCGCCCCGAAGATCATGTAGTCGCCGCGGCCGACGTGGTAGCCCTCGCTCGAGATCACGTGAGTGTGCCAGTACCGCCCGACCGGCCGGGCCTCGGCCTTGTCGGCGGCGGTGAGGAGCACCTGCCGCGCGGTCAGCGGCCGTACCGGCTCGTCGTGCTTCGGGCTCGCCGGACCGCCGGTCAGGCCGACGGCGAGGGCGATGGCGGCCGCGGCCGCGCCGAGCTCGGTGAGCCCTCCCCACAGGCGGCGGCGCGTACGGACCCGGTGCCGCGGCGGTTCCTCGGCTAGGCGACGCCGGCCCTCGGCGACGACCTCGGCGGAGGGCTGCGGCTCCTCCAGAAAGCCGCGGATCATGCGCATCTCATCCATCGACGTCCTCCCCGAGCGTCGTACGGACCTTCTTGCGGGCACGGCTCAGGCGCGAGCCGACCGTGCCGTACGGGATGCCGAGCGCCTGCGCGATCTCCTTGTGGGATAGGTCCGCGAGCGCGTTGAGCAGCAGGACGTCGCGGTCGCCCGACGAGAGCGCGCCGATGGCCTTGGCCAGGCGCGGCCCGAATCCCTCGGCGGTGACCCAGCTGACGACGCGGGTCTCATGGCTCTCGGCGAACTCGTCGACGCCGGCCCGGCCCAGTGCGCGGTACCGGCGCGTCTCCTGACGGCGATGCTGGGCGACGAGTTTGGTGGCGATTCCGAACAGCCACGGCCGGATGCCGCCGCGCGTCGCGTCGAAGCTGTCCCGACGGCGCAGGGCGATGACGAAGGTGTCGGCGGCCATGTCGTCCGCCACGTCTCGGCCCAGCCTTCCCGCGATATAGCGATAGATGTCATGAAAGTGAGAGTCGTAGACGGCGCCGAAGTCCTCCAGTGACGAGGGCGCTCCGGCCCCTGCGGCGGTCGTCTCGGATCGGGCCCTCACGCCGGGGGCTCCGTCATTGGGTCACCTTCCGGTGGTCGGTGATGCGGTCACCGGTACTCCGCCGAAGCACTCGATCACTTTCATATGAGTAACGACCTCATGCGCTATTGAGGCTGGGGCGTGCTGTCTGGGGTGATGTTCATAGGCCTACCGCCTGGTGTCGCGGTCGGACACCAGGCCGGCGACGGCATGGTAGGTCTCGGGCAGGTGTTCGCGGCGGTGTGTCCAGCGGCGCAGTCCGCGCCGGTGCTTGTGGGCAGCGATGGCGTGCTCGACCGGGATCCGCCTGGAGGAGTCCTGGTAGCAATCGCGGAAAATCCAACGAACCTACGTCTGAGCTGCGGCTATTCGGGTTCTCGGGACAGACTGGCCGATCTTCACAGTGCATCTCATGGAGGAGTGCGTGGGGCTCGTCGTTTCATAGGCGAGGACCTATGAAACACGCCGCCCAGCCATGGGCGCCTTCGCCGAGTTCGAGCGGGCGCTCATCCGCGAGCGGCGGGCCGAGGGTATCGCAGCGGCCAAGGCACGCGGCGTCTACAAGGGCCGGCGCAGGTCCCTGGCCCCTGGCCAGGCCCGCGACTTGATCGACCGTGCCGCCGCCGGCGAGGCGAAGACGGCGCTGGCCAAGGACTTCGGCATCAGCCGCGAGACCGTGTACCAGTACCTGCGCGCCGGCGTGCAGAGCCCCCAGGACCCCAGATGATCTTCGCCTCGTCTCAGTCCATGTCCGGGTGATGGGGCTCGGGACGGAAGTCACCCAGGGGCCGCAGCCCCTTGCTCGGGGCCGAGGACGCGATGACGTAGCGGCCCATGTCCGACGCGTCCCGCTGGCGGCCGTTTCTCGGGGGTCGATCGTGGTAATGGCGGGACCGTGCCAGAGTCCGAGCCGGCCTCGGCGGTCGTCTCGTCATCTTGCCAGGCAGCGATGGGTCGTCAAGAGGGCCGTGGCCATCCCCGGGGATCCCGTGCCGAGGGAGATGGCGAAGGCGACGGGCACCGCGCCCGGGACGCCGGTCCCCTCCGACCATTTTCTGGTCATGGGCGACAATTCATCGATGAGTAATGATTCTCGGATGTACGGTTTCGTGCCGGCCGATCGACTCCTCGGGGTCGTCGTTCGCCGGATGACACGGTGACCTTTTTCATCCGCGCGCGGGAGCTTGCACCTGCCGAAACTCCATCCATGCACGTCAAGCGAGGTCCCTGCGAGCATGCGGGATCCAATGAGGCCGACGGCCGTCATCGTCGGCCACGCCGTACTGATCCGGTTACACGCTCACCTCTGTGAGAGGCTCGGATCAAGACCGGCGGACGAACGAGGCTTGGTTGCTCGGTGTTTGCTCGTACGCCCGGCCTTCAAGATGCGCGCCTGCGTCCGCCCTCACGTTCTCGTGCTGGACGAGGTCGGCTACCAGCCGCCGGCCCGCGACGAAGCGAACCTGGTCTTCCAGATGATCTGGAAAAGGTATGAGAAAGGCTCAATTCCACCGACCAGTAATAAAGCGTTTTCTGAATGGGTCAGGTGTTCGGAGACGAGGTCCTGGCCACCGCCGTCCTCGACCGGCTCCTGAACCATTTGCCGTCGAGGACTCCGCCCTCGACGGTGACGTCACGGCCGCCGGATGACAAGCTCCGGCCCGCCGACGATTCCGCCAGTCACCTCGCGGATCAACTCGACCTGCTCACCACGATCGAGGAGTTCCTCCGCGGCGGCGACGAGGTCCGCCAACTCCTCGCCGCGTTCTGCTCCACCGGCCCCGCCGACAACGACCGGCTCACCGCCCGCACCATCATCAGCCAGTTCAGCTGCGCCGTCGCCGGCCTACGCCTCCAGTGAGTTGGCGGATGACTCCATGAGACCTTCTGCTACTTGGCCGCAGGGAGCGGTCTCCAAAACGCATCCTCCATGGCCGAGGCACCGGTCACTGACGCAGGATAGGGATCAAGATCCGGGACGCGCACGCTGACGAAGTCGGCATGCTCAGCGAACTGGCGCTGCGTTCCAAGGCGTGCTGGGGATGCGACAAGGACTTCCTCGAATCCGTACGTACGGAGCTGACCTTCCAAGCCGACGATGTCCGCACCCGCCGCCTGATCGTGGCCGAGCTTGCCGACCGGGTGGTCGGCTTCGCCGGCCTCGACGCCGAGCCGCCCGAGGGGGAACTCGGCAATCTGTGGGTCGAGCCAGAATCGATCGGGACAGGGGTCGGCCGTCGCCTATGGGAGCACGTCGTCGAGCAAGCACGCACCGCCGGCTTCCAGACCCTACTCATCGAGGCCGATCCACACGCCGAAGGCTTCTACCTGGCCATGGGCGCACAACGCATCGGCACGACACCATCCGGCTCCATCCCCGGCCGGCAACTACCACTGCTGCGATTCCACACCGGCCCAGTCATCCGCGCCTGACGAGCACATCACCTCGGCACTCGAAGGAGTACGCCGACACCACGCTTGCCGCACTCCTTCTCGCTGAACAGCCCTGGGTCGTATCCGTGCGCGCCCAAGGCGTCGAGCTGCACTGCGGATTCTGATTCCGCGTCGACACGCGGGCGTAGGCGATGATGCGTCCCACCGCGCGGTGAGGACCTGCTGCAGGTCAGGGGCGCGGGTGGCGAGGACGTCGATCCCTTCGTGCAGGCACCGGTAGACGGTGGGCGCGCTGATGGCGTGGTCGGTGGCGAGCCGGGTGATGCGGGTGCCGTCGATGAACCGCCGCAGGATCAGCACCGCCTGGGTGAAGCAGCCCAGCGCGACCGGTGCCCCTTGCGAGTGCCGCGCCGCCGATGCTCGGCGTGCAGCAGACTCGACAAGAACAGCACCGTCTCCCGCCGCATGTTCAGCGTGGCGGAGTATGTGACACGTGAGGACACGCGAGGCCTCTGCTAGAAGTGATCTCTAAGTCAAGATCACTTCTAGCAGAGGCTTTGCGGCTTTCCGGGCGTTGGGCCACCGGGCAGGCCGTCCTGGCGATCACACACCGTCGCCAACCGTTACGGAGAGGCTCAGCGTGCCGCGTCCAGTTTGGCGCGCTGCTCCCCGGTCAGCTCCAGGTCCACGGCCGCCAGACTCTCCTCCAGTTGCGCCACCGAGGACGCGCCGACCAGGGGGATGACCGGTATCTCGCCGCCGATGAGCCAGGACAGCACCACCTGGTTGGGGGTCGCCCCCGTCTCGTCGGCCACCTGGTGCAGCGCCGCGAGGCGGGCGGGCGTGCCCGCGTGGTCGAAGCCGGCGTCCAGGGGCTTGTCCTGGCGTACGTAGGCGCCGCTTAGCAGCGGGGAGTAGGCGACCAGCGCGAGGTCGGGCTCGGCCCGCACATAGCTGAGCAGGTCACCAGAGACTGTGCCGATCTCCCCGTCCGGGGAGCGCCTGCTGGGCAGGTCGCCCCGCCGCCGCAGGTAGCTGTGGTGGTACTGGAGTACCTCGTAGCCGGGCAGACCGGCGGCGGCGGCCAGGTTCCTGGCCCGCTCCAGGCTCCACGCCCAGTGGTTGCTGGCGCCCAGCAGGCCGACCGTGCCGTCTGCGACCAGTGCGCCGAACGCCTCAACGATCTCCTGCCACGGCGCGTCCGGGAACCCGATGTGCGCATACAACAGATCCAGCCTCTCCACGCCGAGGCGCTCGCGGCTGGCGGCCGAGGCCTCCCGGATCACCTTGGCGTTCACCCCCTCAACGCCGTCTGAGGGGACCAGCCTGCTGGTGGAGTCGGTCGGCTTGGTGGTGGCGGTCGGCCGGCCGCCGAGCTTGGTGGCGATGGTGATCTCCTCGCCGACGCCGCGGCTGCGCCGCCAGCGGCCGAGCAGCGCCTCGCTTTCCCCGCCCTGGCTGCCGGTGTTCCAGTACGCGTAGTTGTTCGCGGTGTCGATGAACGTGCCGCCCGCCTCGACATATCGATCGAGAATCGCGAACGACGTTTCCTCGTCGATGGTCGTGCCGAGCAACATCGCGCCGAGACTGAGCACGCTCACCTCACGCCGCGTCGCCGGGTCAGCGCCGATAGTGCGGTATTTCACCCAGTTCCCTCTCATTTAGCCTGGCCAGTGGCAGCGTAAACAGCACTTCCGCAACGCGCTCTGTGCGCTAACAAATCGCTCCGGCGCCAATCTCCGGAGAGGTCAACCGCACCCCAGGCCGCCCAGACCGGATTCCTGAGCAGCGTTAACAATCCAGTTCCGAGGTTGAGCAGCCCGGGGATATCTCACTGGTTGCCCGCAATAATTGTTCGTATATCCGTGGATGTCTGCGTCGTCTAGATAGCCGGCAGCATTGTCTAGGTATTTATCGATGATCAGGTCCCACTTGAGGTCGACGTGGCCTTGGCTCGCGACGAAAACATAGGCGGGATCTATGTGTATGCGCGGTGTGGCATGAATCCAGATCGGGAGGATGGCGCCGCTTTTGGTAGTGAAGAGATCATCACACCTGCCGGGGGGCGGCCCACCAACGACATCCGCCTGGCTGATATAACCTGCGCCGCTGCTCTGGCCCCTGTCAATAACAAGGTCCCATATAACGTCGGTTCTGCCGCTATAGTGGCGCCGTATACGGCACCCTGAATCCCGATACCCATTGGCTTGACGACTTCGCCGTCGCGCCAGCATCAACGGGCGGTTTCGTTGGGCCAATGCCAGCTACGGCGGCAGGAGAACTGACCCCGATCCTATGGTGACCAGTAGCGCCACGACGGTCGCCACCCATGCAAAGCTCTTCGTCGCCAAGCGGCGCGGCCCCGAGATCCTCACCACGCGACAGCGCATGGATCTGGCTCGAAGGCCAGAGAATGTAACGGTCTTCATGTTGATGATCATCACGTAGGCGTACCGCGGTGGCGTAGAAGATTCTTGTTCATATCCACTCACCCTGGCTGGCCGGTCTCAGCATCGCCCGGACCGCGCTGGGTACATGTCCTGTGTGCTGTCGGAACACGCGGGTCAGGTGGGCCTGGTCGGCGAAGCCGTAGGTGGTGGCCAGCGTCCGCAGTGAGGAGTGTCCGTCGGCCAGGTCCTCGGCCACGGCGCGGACCCGTAGCTGGTTGCGGTAGTGGTTGAGGGTCTGCCCGGTGACCTGGTGGAACACCCTGCTGAGGTGGAAGGGGGAGCAGCCCGCCTGGCGGCCGAGTTCCTCCAGGCTCACCGTCGGCGGCCCGTCGATCAGCACCGCCCGCGTGTGGTCGACCAACCTGCGGTGCGCCTGGACAGTGGCGGCGCGCCGCCCGGTCCGTGCCAGAGTGTGCGGGGTGGGGACTGTGGTGAGCAGGTGATGCACCCGCTCGGCGACCTCGAAGCGGTCAATCCCCGCCCGGCAGGCGGAGACCAGCCGCCGGTGGGCCAGGTCGAGCGCGGCGGTAACCGGTACGACAGGATTCTGGGCCGGTGGCAGGAGGTCACCGTAGACGTCCTGGCCGAGATCGAGCCTCGTGCTGATGTCACGGGTGTCGGCCGGGTGGGCGAAGGCCACCTCATCGCCCTGGCGGAGCACAAATCCCGTGACCGGGTCGCTGAACTCCTCACGGCCGTTGACCCGCGCCAAGAACCCGCCGGAGCGGACCAACAGCATCCGCGTGACCCCGGCCTCGGGCCCGGAGACCAAGACCGGCGGACGAAACGACCGCCGATCGTCACAACAGGTGATCTCGACAATGTCGAGGGACGAATCCTCCGCCAGAGGACGTCTGATTCCCGGCCCGTCACCCAGCGTCTCCCGACACATCGCGGCCACCCGCCCCAGGCCCTCGATCACCTCAGCGCCACCCACAGATCCACACAGCAAGGGCCCACTCAGCCGTATTCCCCCGCAGTACCGCTCGCCCGTCGACCTGCGATTTTAGGATGGACGGGGTCCTCATCGGCACCGATCGGGTGGCCGTGCCCGGCCCGAACGGCGCTGATCTGTGGTGGTCGGGCAAGCACAAGCACCACGGCGGCAACGTCCAGGTCATCTCCACCCCCGACGGGTGGCCGCTGTGGGTCTCTGATGTGCGGCCAGGCCGCGAGCACGACATGACCTGCGCCCGCGCCCACGGCGTCACCGACGCACTCGCCGAAATCCGCGACGCGCTCATCGGCCTGGCCGACCTGGGCTATGAGGGCGCCACCGACGTTCTGCGCGTGCCGGTCAAGCAGACCAAGGGCACGAGACTGACCGCAAGAGGCCGGCACGAACCCGGAAGCCGACCGGCCATTAGACGCCGCACCCGTACCACGGCGCAGGCGCGCAGCGGTGGCGATCGGCACTGTCGTCGTCGTGGTCGCTGCGGCGACCGTTATCGGGGTTCGCCTCTTCCACCACGGCGTGCCGACCGAACAGCCGACCGCCGTCCTCAGCGGACACACCGGCCAGGTGGGAGGCCCTGGCGTTCAGCCCCGGCGGACGAGTCCTCGCTGGCACCAGCGAACGCTCCCGGATCGCCTGCCTGGGGGACATGGCCACCGGGAAGCAGATCTCCGTCATTCCGGCGGACAGGCCCGGTACCGGCCGGCCGTCCACTCGGACAGTGCCGGGTCGTGGCTCGCTGACTTCGGCCCCGCGGTCCTGATTTCCTCGTCGCGTTGGTGATGAAGTCGGCCAGCGCATCACGCAGGAGCAGGACACGGTCCTGGTGGGCCGTGCGAACGGCGAGCGCGCGCACCGCGGATTCACCGGGACCAGCGGCGCCGGTCGGCCAGGCGTCAGCACCCGCCAGCGTGATCCGATCCGGTGGCGATGGCCACCGATGAGACCGGCCACGAGATCCCGGGTCGACGACGATGGATCCGACGCAGCTGGAGAGGGCAACGCCGGAAGCTCCTGGCAGGGCGGTCGTTGTGGTCGGCTCCGCATCGATCAGGAGCTTCGCCGCTTCGTGATCGGTTCCCGCGCCCCGCGACCACCCTGTGACCAGCAGGATCAGGATGGAATGGGCTCATTGTTCGTGGATGCGGTACACCGGGTGCTCCTCGGAGATGCGTGCGAACTCGGCGAGCGGGGCCGCCGGGCCGAGCCGGAGATGGGGGCGCGCCCCTGGGGCGATGGCGCTGTAGCGGCGCAGGATCGGCGCCCGGTCTTCGGGCGGGACGATCTCAAGCCGTACCGGGACGTCGCGACCGCGCCGGCTCAGCACGGCGGTGCCGCCCGCCGCCTCGACATTGTGCACCCAGTTCGCGTCCCGTCCGAGCATCGAGACCAGGAAGTCCGCGTCGCCGACGTCGGCGACGGCGACGGGGACGGCGGTGTCCCGCCCGGAGCGCCGCCCGCGTACCCGCAGCACGGCGGTGTGGGCGGGGCGCACCCAGCCGGTGGAGTACACCAGCGCGTCGAGACGGTTCCACAGCCGCATCGGGCCGGACGGGCGCCCTCCGCAGTACATGGCGCGCTTCGCAGCGCCGAGGCGCCGCAGGACACCGGCGGCCCAGGGAGCGGTCATCGGCGCGTCCTCCACAGCAGCGCGAGGGCCACCAGTCCCAGTACGCAGGGGGGCACCTGCAGCCACGCCAGCGGTGGCGCGAGGCCGACATCGCCCGAGGTGTCCTTCACGGTCAGCCCGCCGAGCGCGAGGCAGGCGGCGGCCAGCCAGAGGCCGGACGCCGCCCAGGGCGCCCAGCCTCTGCGGCCACGGACCGCCCACATCGCGCCGAGCCAGCCGAGGACTCCCAGCCCACCCACCACGGACAAGATCGCCAGGTAGGCCGTGACGGCCGCGTCGACCTCCCCTGCGTCGTAGGCAGGGTAGGTCGCCCGGATGTGGTCGGCCAAGACGTGCGTCGTGGCGCGGTCGACCAGTGGATACACCGTCGCGACGATCGTCAGGGCGAGCCCGCCCCCCATCGCCGCGAGCACCGCCCGGTGTCGCGGCGTCTTGAGCACTCCGGTCGCTTGCGCTGCCATCCCAGATCTCCTCGTCCTGCCAGGTCTGCCCGTGCCCGGACCGATGCAGCCGGCAGGGCCACGTTCAGACAGTGACTGCCAGTTCGAAAGTCACTCTAGATCTATCCATCTGATAGTCAAGTTCATTCAGACAGTCACTTGCTACACTCGCGCCATGGGAGGGCTTCGCGAACAGTGGCGGCGCAACGCCATGCACACCATCCAGGAACGGGCTCTCGACCTCTTCGACGAGCGCGGATTCGACGCCGTCACCATCGAGGAGATCGCCGCCGCGGCCGAGGTCTCACCGTCGTCGGTGTACCGCTATTTCGGTACCAAGGAGGGCCTGGTCGTCGCCGACGAGTTCGACATCATGAGCGCGGACGAGATCGCCGGCATCCTGGACCCCACCGACCCCGTCGACAGCCTCCTCCAGGCGATTCGCCGCTACGAGACACTCCCGTACGACCCGGCCGGATCCGGCGGGTCCCACGGCCGAGGCCCGTGGCGCAGGGTGCGCTACTTCTTCACCGAACCGTCCGTCCGCATGGCCGCCTGTGCGGCAGTCGACCGCGCCGCCCAGCGGGTCACGCCCCTGCTGGCCACCGAGAGCGGCCTGACTCCGTCCCAGGCCCGCGTAGCGGCCAACGCACTGGCGTTCGGCTACTTCGCCGCACTCGAATCGTGGTTCGAGGACGGCGGCATCCGCCCGATCGCCGAATACGCAGAAGAGGGCCTGCGCCCCCTACGCAGAATCTGGGCCCCCGCCCCCCGGCAAGCCCCGACAGACGCGCGGGCAGGGTAGCCGGACGGCGCGCTCGAGAGCATTGGGAGCCACCCCGCACGAACGCGAAGGCAGGCCGGCGACGAGAGCACGACGGCGCCGAGCCGGTCATGGCCGACCCGGCAGGAGGACTCCGCCGATCTCCGACCCTGGCCAGCGCCTCGTCCAGACCGGGGAGCGCGCGCCACATCGACTCCTCCCCTGCGAGTCCCGGGCCACGCGAGCGTGCCGGTGTGCGTCACCGGCCCCGGCTGGGCCGTGAGCGGGTGGGCCGTGACCCTCGATCGGCATTGGAAGCGGGCAGCGTTTCGACGAGCCCCACAGCCACCGCGCGGAGCAGGAGCCTGAGGCGTGGTTCGAAGTCGAGCGCGACGTGCCCCCAAGAGGGAACCTGCTCGTACAGTTTCGCGAGGGTCGGCGTGGGATGGGAGACCTGCCAGAATCCGCCGGCGAGCGGCAGCGTGGCTGCGATCATCGACTCCAGCTGGCTCGCCGACATCGTGCTCGCGCTCTCCAGCATGTCGATGATCTCGTCGTGCACCATGAAAGCGTTCGTCTTGTAGCGGCGGGCCCGCTCGATGTCGACGTCGCCCTCCAGGTCCATCGGGACGTGTGCGAGGAGATCGCAGAAGACCGGTAGCGACGCGATCGTCTCCGCGAGCACGTCAGCGACATCGGCGGGCCGTAGACGCGCCTGCCCGGCCAGTCGGGTTCCGATCGCATCGCGCCAGTGGCCCCAGCCGCGCTCGGCGAGTTCCAGCAAGAGCTCTTCCTTGCTCGCGTAGTACCGCCGTACGCCGGTGCGGTGGAGGCCGGCGCGCTCGGTCACCGCCGCGACGGTCACGAACCGAACGCCGCCGAGCTCGAGCGCGAGTGACTCCGCGGCACCGAGCAGGTCCTCCGAACGCTGCGCCTTGTCCGCCGCCGATCTCGCTCTCTCCCGCATCGCACAAAAATAACGCACGCAGCGATGCGCTACGCGTGTTAGCGTCCCCGTGTAACGCATCACAAGGTGCGCTAAACCGTACGAGGAGAAAGCCATGAAGGCCGTGCAGGCCACGCGCTTCGGAGACCCGACCGTTCTCGAGGTCGTCGAGCTGCCCGATCCCACGCCGGGGCCGGGCGAGATCGCCATCGATGTCACCCATGCCGCTGTCGGCCTCATCGACGTCTTCTTCCGCGACGGCCACTTCAAGGACCGGCCCGGGATGCCGCAACCGCCGTTCGTCCCGGGTCTCGAGGTCACGGGAACGGTGCGGGCGCTCGGCGACGGAGTGACCGGGTTCGCGATCGGCGAGAAGGTCGTCTCGATGTCCAACGGCGGCATCGGCGGTTACGCGTCGGTCTTCATCGCGCAGGCACCTCTCGTGGTGTCTCTCGAGGGTCATGACATCGACCCCGCTCTCGCGGTCTCGGTTGTGCCGAACGCCGCGATGGCGCACGTCGCTCTGACGCGCGTCGCCCATCTGGTCGAGGGCGAGAGCGTGCTGATCCACGGCGCGCTCGGGGGATTCTCCGCGGCGTTCCCCGGGATGGCGAAGCAGCTCGGCGCCGGCCGGGTCGTCGGCACGGTTCGCACGAGCAAGCTCCAGGCCGCCTCCACCACGAAGCTTCCGTACGACAAGATCGTCGACTCTGCCGAGCTTCCGGCCGCGCTGGGCGAGGAACGCTTCGACGTCGTCATCGACCCTGTCGGCGGACGGCTGCGCGGCCGGAGTCTCGACCTGATGCGCCCCGGCGGTCGGCTCGTCGCCTCCGGCAATGCCAGCGGGGACTGGGATGACTCGGTCGAGACCAACCGGCTCTGGTTCGGAAGCGTCGCGGTCATCGGCTTCAACGCCGGCGCCTACCTGCCCACGCACCCGGACACCGTGAGGCCCGCACTCGAAGCAGCCGTCCAGGTCGTCGCCGCCGGACTCGGCCAGACCGAGGTCGATGTGCTCCCCTTCAGCGAGGCCGTGACCGCTCACCAGCGGATGGCGAGCCGCTCGCTCAACGGGCGCCTCGTCCTGACGCCGGGCGACCCGGCCCGGCCGTGACATCCCTGCGCGACCCGACGGTAGGACACGGCCGCGGTGTCCTACCGTCGGAGGCGGTCGGCGGTGTCCTACCGTCGGATGCGGCGGTCAACCCCTTGCGAGGAGTTCGCGAACAGCGGGTGCGACCTCGGCGGCGAAGCGGCGGAGGAAGTCGGGGGAGTCGGCCCGGTACAGGAAGAACGTGTCGATCTGCCCGGCCAGCACCAGCTCGGACAGTTGCTGGACCCAGGCCGCGGGCGGTCCCTGGAGGAAGCCGGAGCCGGCATCGAACGCCCCCTCGATGTTGTAGCCGCGGCGGATGCTTCGCGGCGACCGGCCGGTGGTCCGCGCGGCCTCATCGATGATTCGGTCGGCGTTGGGCAGCGCCTCGGGCGGGAAGAAGGGGGAGCTGGAGATCCAGCCGTCGCCGACGGCGGGACCGCCCTCCGCGAGGATGGACTCCCACAGCTGCTGCGTTCCGGCGCCGAGCCCGAGCTCGAACCGGCCGTCACTGAGGACGTCCAGGCCAGCGGCGGTCCTGGCGGGCGGCCGAAGCGGCAGGTTGAGCAGGCTGGGCATTACCGTGATCCGCCGGGTCCCGGCCACGATGGCGGACAGCAGCGCGATGGTGTCCAGGCGCTCGGGTCAGTACGGGTGGTCGGACAACGTGACGACGTCATGGCCGAGCCGCGGGTCGGACCATCGGTTACACGCCGCGGAAGACAAACACGGCCGGTTGGTTCGAGGATGATCCGGTGTACTGGCACGAGTCGGCGCGGCCCTGACGGAAGGGGGCGACGCCTCCCGGTGAGGACCACACGGAAGATCCCGGACAATGAAATGTAAATGGTTACGCGGATCAATCTCCCCATAAAGGCGTCTGGTATAGGAGGATGATTTGATGCGGAATAAATTAGCATCGGCGTTAAGTGTCGCGCTGGTGGCCATCTCATGCCCGGTCAGCTTCGCGCCTCTAGCGGGAGCCACTCCCGTCAGCGCGCAGGCAAACGCGACACAGTACTGCATGCATACCGACGACAAGGACCCCGGGGGCAGGGTCACAATAAAGGCGCCTCAGATGGCAGCGTCTACAATCTGGGCGAACGCCACGACATAAAATTCCTCATTTGCCGGTACAGCGGCGTGGGTTGTTCAGCAGGTTGGCCTAGGAGTGAGACTTCGTTTCATTTGGGTCGGTGGGGTTCTGTCGTGTCGATGGTGGAACGCCTGGTCCCGGATGAGTTGTGGGAGTTGTTCCAGCGGGTGGCGCCGCCCAAGCCGACCCGGCCGCAGGACGGCCGGCCCGGCCCCCGACCACCACCGTGTCCACATCGGCCATGGTCCGGGTCCTGCCCCGGCGGTCCGGGATTGCGCCCTCGAAGCGACGGCCGGTCAGTCGTGAAGCGATTCCTCGGTGACCAGGGGCCGGCGCGCCGCGCCGCCGAGCATTCCTGCCGCGGCCAGTACCGCGGCGACGAGCGCGGAGATCCCGCAAACGACGTAGCCGATCGCGTACGCGTGGTCGAGGGCGTGGAAGGCGACGTTCTGGATCGGGTTGCCCGCGACTGCGTTGGCGCCGAGCGGTCCGGAGTTCACGGCGCCGACGGCCTCGGGCGGTGCGCTCGCGGTGAACTTCTCCATCGCCGCCTGCAGCGCGGAACTGGTGTGCAGTTTGTGCTGTATCTCGGAGGCGGCCGTGCTCAGCGCGATCGCGGCGATGACCGCCGGGCCGAGCGTGAAGCCGAAGTCGCGCAGCTGGCTGGTCGTGCCCGAGGCCATGCCGGCGAGGTGGTTGGGCACGGTGTTGACCGCGACGGCGGTCACGCCGGAGAGCGCGAACGCGAATCCGACGCCGACCACGACCAGCGGCGCGACGATCGGCCACAGGGACCGGTCGACCGCCGACTCGGCGGCGATCCAGAAGTCCCCGGCCGCGATCAGCAGGAAACCGGCGCCCAGCGCCCAACGCGGGTTGTACGAGTGAATCGCCTTCGCGGTGACCGGCATGAGCACCAGCGCGAAGCCTTGCAACAAGACGAACGCGACGGCCGTCTCCAGGGGTGAGAACTCCTGGATCGCGGCCAGCCGGATGCTGGTGGAGTAGGCGGTGCCCAGGAAGGCGAACATGCCAAGCACCGTCACGAGGGAGCTCACCGCGAAGGCCCGGTTGCCGAACAGGCTCAACCTCAGCAACGGAGCCGGCGACCGCCGCTCGGCGGCGATGAACGCGGCGAAGAAGACGACGGCGACGACGAAACCGCCGATCACCAGCGGACTCGACCAACCACTCGTGGCGCCCTGGATGACGGCGAACAGGAGGGCGAACAACGAGACGGCGACGGTGACCTGGCCCGGCCAGTCCAGCGACCGGCCCTCGGGTGCGGAGGAATTCCGGGCGGTCACGGCGACGGCGGCGCTTACCAGGGCGAGGACGAAGACCGCGACGAAGGCCCAGCGCCAGGACGCCGTCGGGTCCTCGCCCCAGGACATCTTGGTGACCAGCCCGCCCAGGAGCGGAGACACGAACCCACCGGACGACAGCGCGGCGGACCAGATCGCGATGCCTCGCGCCCGGTCCCGCGCCGTGTGGGTTCCCGCGGCCACCATCGCCAGCGAGGTGGGGAAGAGGACCGCCGCGCCGATTCCGGTCAGCGCCTGCCCCGTCCACAGCGTGGCGATGGCCGCGGTGTTCGAGGTGCCGGCCGACGGCGTGAGCACGCTGATCAACTCGCCGGCGGCCATGAGCAGGCTGCCGCCGATCAGCAGGCGCTTGCGGCCGAAGAGATCGCCGAGGGCACCGAAACTCAGCTCGAGCAAGGTCACCGGCACGAGGAAGGCGTCGGAGATCCAGGTGAGCTGCGCAGAGGTGGTGTGCAGGTCCTGCTGGAACAGACCATTGAGGACGGCCGGGATGGCGAGCCCGACCTGCGCCACCAGCACCGCGAGGGCGGTGGCGACGCGGGTGCCGGGGGCGAGGAAGGGGGTGGTGATCGCATGCCGGCTGGCCGGTGCGGCGGTGAGATCGCTCATTGCGTCTCCAGGAACGGAGGAGCCCGGATGCTGCCAACGTGAACTGTGTCACGCACCACTATTTATGTACAGGTTTCCTGGTTTTTCTCCATAGCGCCGCGATCGGGGAAGATGAACGGGTGACCGACCCCGCCACCTCCGGCGACGACCGCGCCACGACGCGGCCGTCCCTGCTCTATCTGGTCAAACAGCTGGAGCTGGCCGTACGCTCCCGGCTGGACGAGGTGCTGCGTCCGGCGTCCATCACGCCGTTGCAGTACACGGCGTTGACGGTTCTGGAACGCCGGTCGGACCTCAGCACGGCCGAGCTCGCCCGCAACGCGTTCGTGACCGACCAGAGCGCCGCCGACATGGTCGGCGCCCTCGAGGGCCGCGGCCTCGTCCTGCGGCACCCCGATCCGCGTGACCGGCGGCGGCGGGTGCTGCGGCTCACCGGCGAGGGCCGGGAACTGCTCGATCACGTACGCGCGGACGTGGACGCCGTGGAGAAGCGGATGCTGGCGCCGCTCGCCGCCGACGAGGTCGACGACCTGCGCCGCTACATAGCCGCCTGCCGCAGCGCCCTGGCGAGCTCACCTCCGCACTGAGACGGACACCGGCCCACGCCAGGAGAATCCGTCCACCGCAGTCGAACGAGTGGTACCTCAAGGAGGCGAGGCCGCACCGACCGGTGCGCCTACGGGCTCCAGCTCCCGCCGGCCCCACCGCCGCTACGAGCGACTCTCCGACCACTTCCTCCTTGAAGTCGATGCGGCAGCGCACGGCCTCGGCGGCATCGCGGTCGGACAGTCCGAACAGGAACTGCAGCACGCTCACCGTGGCCAGCTGGGCGGGCGAAAGCCCGGGACGCCCGTCGCGCGGGTACCCGTCAGCGAAGTCCTCGTCTCTCCACAGGCCCTCAAGGCGGTCGCGCACCCACATCGCCGTCGTGCCACGTGGATTGCTGGCACGAGCCATCCACACGGTGAGTTCGGGAACTTCCACTGCGATCCGGAGACGAACCGACACCCGACCACCCCGGGGGAATGACCGACCTCTCCAACCCTCGGTAGCTTGCCGGTTACCTACCGGTCACTCTTCCCAGCGCACCAAAGATCCCCAAGATTCCCGACAGAGCCAAGCTGAGATCCACGCGACCAAGCGGGGCGGTCCCGGCGGAGATCAATGTTGTGGAGGTCTCCCGGTAGTTCCGGCGACCGGTTGCCCGTCGCTGATGTGAGAAGTGTGTCGCTGAGGTATGGGTCACGCGCCGCTGTCGCTGAGCATCCAGACTCGTCGGAGTGGGAGCACGGTGCGGATCTCTTCGGGAAGGCGATCATAGGTGCGCAGTACCGCGTCGACGACGTCGGCTGCTTCCCAGACCCGGACACGCAGCTGGTGGTTCTTCAGTGCGTCGCGGGCTGGCTTGGACAGGCCGCCCCAGGCGACCAGAAGGCCTTGTTCCGCGCCGTGGGTCGTCATGACGCCCTGCAACTGGGTGACGACGGGTGCTCCGATCTGGCCGCCGGATTTAACCTGGACTAGCAGGCGTGGGCTGTCGAGGCCGAGAGGGCCGCGGCCGGCGGTTATGTCGATGCCGCCGTCAGGGCCAGGAGGAGCTTGGTCGCAGTAGAAGCCTTCGGCGGTGAGGATCGCGGTGATCAACGTTGCCAGTGCATGCCCGGTGAACTCCTCGGCAATCCGTGCACTGATCTGGTCACGGGCGGCTTCTTCGATATCGGCGGCGAGTTCGGGCACGTCAAGCGAGGTCCCTGCGAGCATACGGGATCCAATGAGGCCGACGGCCGTCATCGTCGGCCACGCCGTACTGATCCAGTTGCACCCTCACCTCTGCGAGAGGCTCGGATCAAGACCGGCGGACGAACGAGGCTTGGTTGCTCGGTGTTTGCTCGTACGCCGCGGTACAAGCCGGCAGGACCCGACACCGGAGTGGAGTGGTTGAGGGAAGACGGAGCAATGGGCGCGAATAAAATGGCACGCAGCGACATCAAGCGTCATTATTCGGTACGCCCATCCCTAGACTGAACCAGGCGATTCCTCCGCTGCTGTGGACTTTTAATCCATAGGTTCCGGGTTCGAGCCTCGGGCGCCCTACCACTCCTCCGGCCGCTGACCTGCGGTTGCGCGCCTTATAATGATCATCTCAACGTCGTTGTAGATCTCTGGCTGCTCGTTGGTCGCTCGCGAGGCGGATCTGGGGCCTGATGAGCATTGGTGTCGTCGTGGCGGGCAGGCACCGCTCGGGCCGCCCGCCAGATCGAGATGCCTGCCAAGACCACCCCTGACGACCATCTCAAGTGGGCACGGCAAGGCGCACGGGGCGCGTTGACCTGCTCTTCCAGGTGTTGACCGAACGTGAGGAGAAGGCCGGCGTCGCCTCCAACGAGAGCTTCGGCGGCTGGACCAAGACCTTCACCGAACCCCGACTCTGCGCCACCACCATCGAGACCGGCACCGACTCCTACCGTCTGGCCCAGACTCGTGCCCGCCAAGCCGCCGAACACGCCTAACCACGATCAGCCGACCCGCCGAGCACGAACATGAGGTGCTCGTGTTCGCCATGCCACAGCGTCTCAGCGCGCTGGAAGCCCAGCTTCTCCAACAACCGTACCGACCCGGTGTTGCCTACGAAGGGATCGGCATAGAGCGGGCGGGCCTTCTCCCGCTGCAGAAAGAGCGTCAGTGCCTTGGTGCCGACGCCTCGTCCCCAGTGCTGCCGGGCAAGCCAGTATCCGAGGAAGCGCCGATCCCGTTCCGACCAGGCCACAATATGGCCGGCGACGTCGCCATCCACGGTGACCGTCTGCACGAAGACAGTGGCATCTCCCAAGATCGTGGCCCAGTGGGTCATGAATCTCTCCCGGTCCCGCCGGGGGGTGAACATCGATCGCCGAACCGCCTCCGCATCGTTCTCCTGCTCGAAGAACCGCTCCAGGTCCTCTTCCTTGACATCCCTCAGCCGCACATCGTCGCTCATGCTCGGGAAGTCTGGCACCAAGCACCGACAACCCAGGCGCCGACCAGACGGCCTCACCTCGCCAGGTGGGGCCAATTCTCGTTCGTCGAACGCCCTTCCAAGATCGCTAAGTGGAGCCAACCCAAGCTCGTATCCGGAGCCAGGTGTCGTTCGTCGAGTCAGGGCTGCTGCACGGTTCTCACAAGCCGATGAGGGCGGCGGTGTCTTCGGGAGAGTTCGGGGTAGGCGCTGGTGACGTGTCCGAGGGTTTCTTGGACGATTTTGATGTCGATGCCGGCGGCGAGCGCACGGACGGTGCGAACCCCTGTGGGGCTTGTGGTGGTTC
The DNA here is from genome assembly GCF_042429965.1 of Actinoallomurus acaciae. Classification (NCBI taxonomy): domain Bacteria; kingdom Bacillati; phylum Actinomycetota; class Actinomycetes; order Streptosporangiales; family Thermomonosporaceae; genus Actinoallomurus; species Actinoallomurus acaciae. The sequence continues at coordinate 17,249 of NZ_JBHLZP010000002.1, read as the reverse complement.
GGGTTCGTACGACGGAGCGGCGCGACAGGCCGGGCAGGCGTCTGGTTTTCAGGTGGTTGCGGATGGTCATGGCTGCTGTTTGGCTTCCGGCCGTGACCAAAGACAGCGGCGGCGCGTCTGCCGCCTCCCGGATCTGGGATCGGCTACGCCTTCGTCACCCGTGGCTGGACCACGCGTTCCGGGCCGCCGAGTCGTACGGCGCGCATTATGGCGACTATTACGCGGCCGCCATCACCTACTTCAGTGTCCTGTCCCTGGTACCGACACTGATGGTGGCGTTCGCCGTCGCCGCGATCGTGCTTGCCGGAGATCACGCGTTGTTGGGCCGGCTGCAGGCCGAGATCGGCACTCAGGTACCCGGTGCACTCGGCGATCACCTCAACCTGCTGGTACGGAACGCGGTCGACGCCCGTGGAACGGTCGGCGTCATCGGGCTCGTCATCGCCCTGTATTCGGGGATCGCCTGGATGACTCATCTGCGCGACGCGCTGACCGAGCAGTGGGGTCTGGAGCGGCCGAGGCTGCCGCGGGTGTCCACCGCACTGAAGGATCTGCTCGCCCTGATCGGTCTCGGTGTGGCCCTGACGGTTTCATTCACGATCACCGCGGCCGGCGGCGCCGCGGGTGCCCTGCTGCTGCGGCTGGCCGGGCTGGCCTCGGACGGCTGGGCCCGGCCGCTGCTCACCCTCGTGACCGTGCCACTCGCGCTCATGGTGAACTGGCTGATGTTCTCGTGGGTGATCGCTCGGCTGCCCCGCCATCGGGTGGGCTTGCGAATGGCGGCGCGCGGCGCATTGCTCGCGGCGGTCGGTTTCGAGGTGCTCAAGCAGGCTGCCGGCGTCTTGTTGGCCAGGATCGCCCACTCGCCGACCGGTGCGGTGCTCGGCCCGGCGATCGGCCTGCTGGTGTTCGCCAACCTGGTAGCCCGGTTCCTGCTGTTCGCCACCGCGTGGACGGCCACCTCTCATCCGCGAACGCCCGCGAACGCGGACGCGGACGCGGACGCGGACCCGGACGCGGACCCGGACGCGGACCCGGACGCACCAGGAGCGGTGTCTCCGGAGTACGAAGCGGGGTCACGGTAGGCGTGTTCGGCCTTACCGCTTTCTTTCCTTTCCTCCTTTGAAGAGGTCGCGCCAGTCATCTTCGGACACGTCTATGTCGTACTTTTTGGCTGCCGCCTTGATTCGCCGCCAGGCGTCGTCGCGCTCCTCGTCGGTAACGCCTTCCACCTGGTCAAATCGCGCTATCGCGTTCCGGACGTGATCCGCGTCACCGATAGGCTCTTTGCGTTCCTTGGGGAAGGCGAACTCGGAGTCGGAGAGCCTGTCTCTCTCGGCGGTGCTCATGCCTTCCGAGCTCCGCGGAATGTGCTCTCCGTGGGCGCGCTCGCTTTGGACCTCGCGAGCCCTTTCAATATTGTGCCGTGCGGCCTCTTTCTGCTTCTTCGTTGACATGAGATTCTCCAGACTGCCATCCCGGCCGACAGGGCGGCCGGCGCCGGGAAACATCTTCCTTCGCTCACCTCTTGGTGGCCTTACCCGTGAGAGGAAGGTCAGGCCACGCGCGCCCGCCAGATTTCTGTCTGAATACTGCATCAGTTGCCACATCCGGCACTCCAGCGCTCCCGGCTCTCACCGGCCTCGCGGTGCGACTATCCGTGGCAGATGAGCGCGTTCGTGTGTCGACAGTGTGATACTCAGCCGGATGGCGTAGCGGTGGAGGCATCGTGCGAGTGGTACTTCGAATCGTCGTGGTGATCGTCCTCTGCCCCGCAGCCGCGTGCACGGGGAAAGTGGCGCCCGTGGCATCGCCCAGCGCGCGTGCGCCGGTCGCGTCGGGTAGCGGTGCCGCGTCACCCGGGCAGGTCGATCTCGACTGCTCTCCGATCGACACGGTGTCGTCGCCGGCCGGACCGCAGCGCGGCATTCTCGACGTCGTGGGGCTGGATACCACGTCTAGGCTGCAGGCCGGCAGGGCAGGTGGAGGCGACCCGCACCGTCTCTTCGCCAAGACCGGACTTCTCATCCATGCGGGGCGTGAGGCGACCCTGACCGTGCCGGAGAACTGGGCCGCCCGCGTCTCCATCGCCTGGGGCAACCACGCTCCCGAGTGGACCACTGGCTTGCACATCCCAGCCTGCCCGGTGCCACCTGGGGCCTCCGGCCGATGGCTGGTCTTTCCCGGCGGATTCTCCCTCGACAAGGCCGCCTGCGTACCCTTGCGGGTTCGCGCAGGCAAGGAGATGGCCACCGTCCACGTATCGGCGGGCGCTCGCTGCCGAGGCTGACCCCCACTCGGCCGGTTCGAGCGTCCGCTGCTCGGTCAGGTCGCCGAGCCGTGGACGAGGCCGAGAACCGTGGTCCACACACGACCGGGCGCGGAGCCGACGGGTTGCTCCATGCAGGGATGCGTGACCCTGCGGATTCCAGGGAAATGCCGCAGGCTTCTGGGCACTTGAGCGTTGAATGGAGCCTTGACCCTCGCATCCGCGCCTTAGGAGTCGTCATGAGGAAGCTGTCTCCTCGTCGTGTCGTCGCGGCTTTCGTCGCGATCTTCGCCGTGGCGTTTCTGTCGTCGTCGGCGGTCGCGGCCCCGGTACGGTCCGGCCATTCCCGGCCCGCTCAGGTCGTGGTGACCGGTCAGGTGCAGCACCGGCGCGCGTACACCGTCGCCGATCTTCGGCGGTTCCCCCAGCACACGGTCACCGTGCAGTTCGGCTCGTCCACCGGCACCGAGCAGCACACCTTCACCGGGCCGCTGCTCACCGACGTCGCGGCGGCCGTCGGTCCCCGGTTCGACGCGAACGTCAAGAATGACCAGTTGCGGTTCTTCGTCGCGGCGACCGGCGCCGACGGCTATCGGGCGATCGTGTCCTGGGGAGAGATCGATCCGGCCTTCGGCGCACGTCAGGTGCTGGTCGCCACTGCCCAGGACGGTGCCCCGCTGGACTCCGACGGCCCTCGCCTGGTCGTCCCGGGTGACGCCAAGGGCGGTCGTTATGTCAGCACGGTCGTGCAGCTCTACATCGGTGACGCCGATCACCTCATCCGCCGACGCTGAGGGCGTACGGGTACCCACCGTCAGGCCGTGCTCGAAGCCTGCGCCACCACGGGTCCGGGCGAGTGGTCACCGTCCGCCGGAGTTGGAACCGCTCGCCGCGATGCCGGCGGACAGCCATCGCATCGCCTGCCCGAACAGCTTCTCCGGTACGCCGGCGGGATCGAGCCGCCGCTGCCGGAGCAGACCCTGGAACAGCGCGAGCGCGATCGTGGTGACGTCCTCGGCGGAGACGTTGTCGCGTTCTCCGATGCGCTCCAGCGCGTCCCCCATCAGCCGCTCCATCCCGGCGCGCGGCTTTCGCAACTGGCCCAGAAGCGCGTCCGTCCTCTCCGGGTTGCGCACCGCGTACAGCCAGAACTCCGCGCGATTCGTTGAGCGTCGGGAGCTCGACCGGCCGGTCGTCAAGTCGGTCACATCGGGCGGAGCCGGTGGCCGGGTCCAGCACGATCCGCCCGGCGGCATCCTCGTACGCGTTGCCGACGTGGAACACATGACACGGGTCGATGGCGAACCACTGCACTCCGCCGCGGTCGTCCCGGCGCATGATCCCGAGCCGGGCCCCATGGTCGTCGTCCCACTCGAAGCCGACGAGTGAGCCGTTGAACGTCACCGGCAGGTCGAGCAACGGCGGAGGTTCGCCGTCGGGCTACCGGCACGCGTCCTCGGCCGGTGTGGAGTGTCACGGGTACGGGGTGGTCAGAGCGATGTGTGCCGGTAGACGACAGCGACCGAGACGCAGGCGAGTACGCCGTTGACCGGGGCGCAGAAAGTGGAGTTCCGCCAGGGTGCCTCGGCCGGCCGGGCCCCCGGGCCGACGAGCCGGTAGGCGGTCGCGCTCCACGGGTTCTTGAGAGGCGGCCGGTCGAGGCGTCCGTCGAGACCGGAGGAGGACGGGTCCCGGGGGGCCGGGTTCGGCCGCGGGACGAGCGCGGCCCAGTGGGTGCCGTTCCGGCCCTCGGTGGGAGCGACGGTGAGCGGCCGGCCACGTCCCCGTACACGGACCTCGCCGTCGGGTTCGGCGACCCGCAGTTGGACACCGAGGTACGGGCCGAGCAGGAGCCGGGCGAGACCGCCGACGTCGTGGGCGGCGGGGTCGGTCAGGCGGCTGACGATCTCTTCGGCGTCCCGCTCCCCCTCGCCGGACCGTGGCCACGCGACCGAGTCCAGGACGTCCGGGCGCTCCCGCACCAGCCTGGCCAGCCCCCGGCGCAGTCCGGCGGCGGTGTCGGCGTACGTGGCGCGGTCGATCATGATGCCGCCGCCCGCCGCGGCCAGCACCGCGCTGAAGATGGAGTCGGCGCCGTGCGCCGTAGGAACGACGCTCAGCTTTTCGGTGTCGGCGACCTGCTTCTGCTCGTCATCGAGCACGGCCGGCTCGCCCGCCGGCACCGTGGCGCCGAGGTGGACCGTCTCGTCGGCGCGGACGTCGGCCGGCGACCCACCGGACTCCGGCAGCACCGCGGCCCAGGCGGACGATCCGGCGCCGAGGGAACCGGCACGGGCCAAGACGACGTCGCGGGCACCGGCATCGGCCTGGTACGCGTGGACACGCCCGTCGGGCTCGACGACCTTGAGGGCGACATCGGCGCTCGCGGCCAGCAGCGCCGGTGCGAGCAGCCGGGTCATCTCCGCCCAGTGGCCGGGCTCCTCGACGGCGTCCGCGATGTACGTCGCCGCCGCGCCGGTCTCGAGATGCCAGGCGATCTGGTCGTACACCGCCTTCGGGTCCAGCTTCGACAGGTCGTGGCCCAGGAACTCCTCGATGATGCGTTCCTCGGCCGCGACCTGGAAGGCCGCGCGGGCGAAGGTCCCCAGGCCATCCGGCCCGGCGGCCCTCTCACGTGCCGACGCGGCCAGGGCCTGACGCAGGCGCGTGGCGTCGGTGATCTCCGCACCGTTGACCGTGAGCCGCCCGCCGGCCGCGGTGATCGCCGACTCGAAGAAGGATCCGTCTCCCGGCCGGAACGGGGCGAAGTGCCGCCCGTTCTCGCGCGCCCACTCGTTCTGGGCCTCGCTCGCCTCCGGCGCCCCGTCCGTGGCCGAGGCATGCGGGGCGGCGGCGATCGTGGTCCCGGACAGGTCGTCGCCGTCCCAGCCGACGGCCGAGCCGAACGACTCGGGCAGCACGACCTGCCCGTCCTGGCCGATGAACAGTGCCAGCCCCGGTGCGTTCGCCGACGCGGCCATCTCCGGTGAATAGACGCCCACCCGGCCCGCTGGGGACTCCGGGCCGAACTCCGCCAGCCCGAGCCCGCCGGTGGTGGCCGCCGCGACCCAGGTGCGCCCGCCGCTGACGAACATCGCCGCGCCGTTCGACGGGACCTCCCGGACCAGCTCACGAAGCGACGGAGCCACCACCCACTGGTCGGCCCGCATGCCGGCCCGCCCCGTCCCCGCGGATACGGAGGCCGGACGGATCCCGCCCCGCCGCTCGAACAGCGACAAGGTCAGCTCGACCGCGGAGGCGAGCCCGAGCCCCGCTCCGACCGTACGCACATCGCGCGGGGACGCTCCGGCGGGAGACGGCGAGCCGGCCGTCGTCGTGAGGTCGTCGAAGCTCCACCGGCCGTCCGTCTCGGTCGCCCTGCCGGTGCCGGTCTTCAGCCAGCCCGCGCGGATCGCGGCCAGCCGATCGAGAACGGGGTCGTTCGCGGCGGGCGTCGCGGTGAGAGCGGCTCTGTGGGCGTCCGCCGCCCGGCCGAGACGGACCAGCACCGGATCGGACATGTTGGGAGCGCCGAGGGGCGAGCCCGCGGCGAACCGGGGCGTCGCCTGCGGCAGCGCCGCCCACCCCCGTGCCCCCTGCCCCGCATCGGGCAGGGGTGTGACGTACACCGGCCGGCCGTCCCCGTACCGGCCGATCGCGCCGGTGCCGTAGACCGTCCGCACCGACAGGCCGAGCCGGTTCAGGAAGTACGGCGCAACCGCTTCGGCGAGCTCCGGCCAGCTGTCCGGGTCGACGATGGCGGTCCGGATGTCGTTCAGGGCCTCGCCGCCCTCGATCCGCGCGGCGGTGTCGTCCGCGCCGAGCGGCCCCGGCCCCTGCCGGCGTTGCCGGTACAGCGCCTCGTAGGTCGTGTACACGACCAGCCAGAGATCGGTGACGTCCCCGGAGACCGGGTCCTCGCCCGCGGCCTGCTCGATCTCGCGCACCAGCAGTTCACGCAGTCGCGTCACATCGCCGACGAACCCCTGGCTCGTGTTGAACCCACCGTCCGCGGCCCGCAGCACGGCCCGGAAGAAGGCGTCGGGGCCGCCGGCGACCTCGACGAACCGCAGGCGCCTGAGCCGCAACGTCTCCCGGTACGCCTCGCCGACGTCTCCCGGCACCAGTGCGCTCATGGCGGACGCGTCGTCGGCGGCGGGAGTGCTCCAGCCGCCGGCGACATCGGCCGGGCGGGTCCCGGCACCCAGGAAGCGCGGCGCTCCGGTCGGCGCGAGGCCCGCCCAGGCGCGGCCCTGGCCTCCGGTGACCCTCGCGATGGTGATGCCGGGCCCGGCACCGTACGAACGCGCCCGGCCGTCCGCGTCCACGACCCGCAGTGGCACCGACAGCGCATGGTGCGCGAGGGCGGGCAACAGCTCATCGATCAGGTCATCGCGGCCGCCGGTGTCGATCCGGGTGAAGATCTTCTGCCAGTTGTCGAGCAGATCCTGGTACGCCTCCGCGACCGCGGCATCATCGACCTGCCCGTCGGCTCCCGCCTTCGCCCGGGCGTACTCTGCGACGATCGCGTCGTCCGGGTCGTCGGCCCGGCCGCCCACCACCTTCTGCCGCAGCGCCCCGGGCTCGTCGAGGCGTTCGCCGAACTCCGTGCCGTGCCCGGCCGCCACCAACGCGTCGAAGAAGTCACCGCCGCCCCGCTGCCCGACGAATGTCATCCCGTTGCCCGCGGCCCAGCCGACCTGCGCGTCGGAGGCCGCCGGGACGTCCGACGTGCCGGGCTGCGGCTTCCAGGACCACGCCCTCAGCGCGCCCTCCCAGCCTCCGTGCGCCGGGACGGACTCCGGGCGTCCGTCCCCTGCATCGGCGGGAACACCCGTCTCCGGGGCGGTCGCCGCCACACTCGGCCGGACGGATGCCGCGGCGACGTCCTGAGGGTCGTCGAGAAAGGCCTTCACGGGGCGCCTGGGCCGAATGCGCGGGGGCGCCACACCACCGTCCGTCGCCGATGTGGCGGTCCCCCGGGTGGAGTGGGACCCGAGCGCGGTCGCCAGCACCTTCGAGATCGGGGCGTCGGGGTCGTCCAGCTCGGTGAGCACCGCCCGCAACCCGGTGGCCATCGCGCCGGAGGTGTCGGCCATGAAGACCTGAACGTCGCCTCCGACCTCGCGCGGGCCGGTCGTGTCGCCGGAGGCCGGTACCGCCGAGGTGGCGGCCGGAGTCTCGGCCGGAGGGGCCAGCGCGACGACCTGATCGCCCTTCACCGTGGCGTCGGCCGCGGCCGCCTGCAGGCATGCCGCAACGCTACGACTCGACTTACGCCACGCGATCGACATGCTGCCCCATTCCCGCGTCCACACCGACGGTACACATCAAAATGCGAGGCTAGCTAAATGCGCCAGGAAATGCGATCCAGACCACCGATACCGCCCTTTGGCACGGCAATTCTCAAAGCTGACGCCCAAGTTCTATCGCCCGGCACTTCGGCAGGCCAGTGTGGTCCGGCGAGGAGAAGGATGCGGCCGAATATTCTGGCACTCGGGTTCCTCGAGATGGCACTTGTGTTCTGTCATTTCAGACAGTGGGCCATGAGAAGATCTCCGACGGAGTCATGTGCGGATTCCGGCATTGGCGGAACTCATGACGCGGCGTCGCCGCTGCGCGCACCTGACCTGACGCCACCTGGCATCACATCCGCTTGACCGTCGCCGCGGGCGCGTACCCGATGCGCGCCCCGTACTCACCTTGAGGAAACTCCGCGTGTCCGAACCAACGCCCGAAGAGCCGGAGGAGCCGAAACGCCGCGACCTGACACGCGCCTTCAGTGCGGTCGTGCGGCCACCCGGTGAGAAGAAGAGCCTGTCCAGTTATCTCGTCACGATCGGCATGTCGGTCGTGCTGGCCGGCGCCGTGGCGCTGGCGGTGGGCGCCGTCGTGTTCCGCCCGCACGCCAAGGACAAGCCGGTGGCCGCAGCCGACAGGCAGCGGTCGAGATCGACGGATCCGTCCACCACGCCGCGCACCGTGAACCAGCAGCCTCCGGTCTCCGACGCCGATCCGCCGTCGGCCGGTGCACCCCCTGCGGCTCCCCCCGGGAAGCGCGCCAAGGGAGCCAAGGGCAACAAGAGCGACAGCGGAACCTCGGGCTCGGAGTCGAACGACAGGTCGGTGCACGGTCAGGCGAAGGTGATGGCCGCGGCCACCACCCATTTCGTCGTCGGCGACTCCTCGCACCGTTGTATCGATGTGGCCGGCGGCCGCGCCGTGAACGGCAACTACACCCAGATCTGGGACTGCCGTAGCGGCGCCCCGCAACAGCAGTGGTCGTTCGTGAACGGCACACTCCGATCGATGGGGATGTGCCTGACCGCGACCGGTGCCTCCGCCGGCGCCGCGCTGGTGATCGAGTCGTGCGACGGCGGCTCCTCGCAGTTGTTCAGGCTCACCAGCGCCTACGACATCGTGCACAGCGGCACCAACAAGTGCGTGGACGCCAAGGACAACAAGACGGCCGCCGGTACCCGGCTGCAGATCTGGACCTGCAACGGGCAGAACAACCAGAAGTGGCGGCTTTCCTGACGTCCCGAAAAATGGTCCCTTCCGCCACGAGGAAGGGACCATTTTCGCCTGGTGAAAGATCCTGCGCGATCAACCTGAACCGTTCATCGGCAATAAACCTCGAAGGACTGCTGTGTGGCGTAAATCGGGTCGAAGTCTCGGCGCTCAGGCGTGCCTGGAGGCCGTGAGCCTCGACGCCGAGATCGTCGACGGTGTCGTCGTCAGCGCGACCTTCAACTCCTCGCGATCGGCGCCCGTCGCGGTTCTCCCGGCTCCGGCACCCGACGCCGCGCCTGCCCGTACGACCTCGGCGAACGGTCCGGCTCGTCCCGAGGAGTGGCTGTCCGCGAATCGGCAGGTGCCGACGGCGGCCCTGGCGACAGAGCGGTTCGATCCGGCCCGCCGGCAGTCGGACCGGGAGGACGGGCTGCTCGCCGGCCGTGCGACCCTGATCCGCGCGAACGTACGGACGGTCCGGGCCACCGGCGGACAGTGGATCCGGGAGTTCACCCTGGCGCTCCCCGTCCTGCCCGCGGACCTGCCCGCCGCGGACGTCACCGCCTTTCAGGCCCGTCTCCAGGGCCTTCTCGATGAGCACGTCAACCGCGGATATCGCCTTCCTCGCTCAAGACAGCAACTGCACGTGTGGGTGACCCTGGTCCCGGTCGAGCACCATGGCGAGGGCATCGAACTCACCGCCTCCCGCACTCCGGCACGGGCCGATCAGCTCCACCTGGACCTGAACCACACCGACGGCGACCTGATCCACGAACTGCTGCACTACCTGGGCCTCCGCGACACCTCCCCAGATGCGAAGACGGTGTTCCGGCGGTCCCCGGGTGCGTCAGGCGTACGGACGACCGGCGTGATGGGCGTAACCGACACCGTCACGTCGGGCTCGGGCCTGCTCAGACGCGATCTCGCGGAGATCGAGGATGTCAGCGACGCCGGCCCCGTCATCCCCGAACGCCCGCTGCGTATCACCGGCGCAAACGATCGACGAACACCCTCGACGCCCGGCGGTGAGGTCGATCACCACCTGGCGCTTCTCCCCCCGAGCGCCCTGCGGATCGTCACCGACCCCGGCTCCCGGCCCGTCCATCCGGCGTCCCAGGCGCCCGGCGAAGATGATCAGCTGGGGCATTACTACGCGCTCGCCCCATCACTCGCCAGACATCTTCATCGGCTTGCGCCGCCCGACGAGCCGACGCATCTCAGTCAGGCGTTCGAAGAACGCGATGCCGAGGCGATGGTCAGCGCCTGGAACGCAGGAATCCATGCGGGGCTGAGGGTGACACTTCAAAATGTTACCGGGCTCGGCCGAATAATCGTTCCCGACAACATTTCCCACGGGAATCTCCACGCCATGATGGATGATCATATGCGGCGCAGGTTTCCCGAGCTGGAGGTGTTTCTCAGCCGACACCCACAGGAGCGGGGCGGCGACCAGGGCGAGTCTCCGGCCACGTGGACGTCCAGAGCCGAAGCCGCCGGCGGAACGCAATTCACCGTCGCCTACGACAGGACGATGCCCGGGGCCACGAGAGAAATCCTGGTCAGCCGTCTGAAGCGCGCGGTCACCCTGGTGCAGGCGGCGGGCTTTACGGTTCCCCGCTTTACCGCCTACCTACCCAAATACACGAGGTCCCTGCAAGTCGGCGTCGTCCATGGCCGACTCCAGGTCGCCGAGGCCGCGATACCCGAGTTCGAGAATACTCTCGGCGAGTTCAAATCCCCGAACTCTTTCGTACTCAGCCCCCTACTCTCCGCCCCCACATATCATGATAGACAACTCGATCCCACCAGATCCCACCATCTGGACCAGACGTTCGAAGAAAACGCAGTGGCCACCATCGTCCACGAGATCGGCCATTTCCTGCACTATGTTCAATCTCAACAGCTCTTTGTGGACATGTGGAACACCGCAATCACCGATCAGAACACCCTCACCCTGATACGAAGTTACAGCTCCTACGCGGGGCAAGCATCGTCACCACCTGTGGAATTTGTTGCGGAATGGTTCGTAGGACGTGTTTTCGACGTCCGGTTCGCCAATGAACAAGGATTCCAATATCTACAACAGGTCTACAACGACATGGGCGGCCCGGCTCCGAGCTCCCCGAGAACCACTTTCCCGGATCTGCCGCTCGATGCCGGCAAACTGCACCTACTGACCGCGCAGGTGAACGGCATTTTCGCGAACCAGCGTCTCCCGGGGATAAACCAGCAGGCGGTCCATGCCATCCATGACCAGCTGGACTCGTACCAGCGCCGCCAGCTGTTGTCGCACCGGGCCGCTCTGATCGCACAGGCGTTCTTCCAGCAGGCCGCCGCCACCGGCGGTGGGGGCGGCCAGGCCCACCAGGGCGGATCGCGGGGCCGCGGACAACACCACGGCTCTGCCAGACGCCGTGCGGGTGGTGGAAGGCCGCGCGGGGGGCTGCGCGTCGACGACCCCCTGGCGATGAGATGGCCCGCCGGCCACGAGATCGCGCTGGACGTCACCGCACGGGGCACCCGAGAGGACCAGAGCCGGCGAGCCATCGAGGACCGTCGTCCCTCGCCCCGCCTCGACGAGGCCGCGGCGACCTTCGAGGAGCCCGGCGCGAACGGCCGAACGGCCGAGACGACCTTCACGTTCCGGCGTTCGTTCGCGGCCGAAGGGCCGGATGGCACGGCGAGCGGGTCCGCGCCCGGCTCCTTCTCGTACGCGGTCACCTCGCTGGGCCGCATCATCCTGCCCGACGACCTGGAGCTGTCCGCCGACGGGTGGGTTCGACATGGCCCTGACTTCCTGCACGTCGCCCGGGGCGCCGTGCTGTTCGGCGACAGCGGCTGGATCGGCCGGGTGCGGAACTGGGACTCCCTGTCCGCGGCGCTCGACGTGGAGACGCTGCCGCACTACCGGGTGCACGCCGACGCCACGGCCCTCTTCCTGACCCCCGTGGACGGCGACGGCATGGCGGTCCGCGTCGGACCGCTCTCTCAGGGCGGCCTCATCGTCGACGACGACGGTTACCAGTGGAAGTTCAGTTCCCGCAGCGACGGCCGATTCTGCGTGGAGGTGGCCGAACTCCGGCTCCGCCGGCACGTCTCCGTTCCGAGCCGGACGACCTCGACGCAGGCACTCCCGTCACTGCGGCTGCTCCCTCGCCAGTCGAGACCGGCGCCCTGGTGAGGCCGCCCGGCCGTCCAGGAGACGGGAGGGTCCGGGGTCATGGTTCCGGGTGGATCGTCGGCGCGTGCGCCCCGCAGTTCCGGGGCGACCTCCGCCGTCAGGACCTCGTCGAGGTCGGCACCGTGGACGGCCGGAGGGCCGCCGTCCGAGGCGAAATATCTCCACCGGCCCGGCCGCCCGTTCCGCTCCGCCCGTACGGTCGTGCCCTGTCGCACGGCGTCCGCGGTGGCGAGGAGGTCGTGCCCGCTCAGCCGGGCGACCTCGGCCGCGAACGCCTCGTCGACGCCTCCCATGACCAGCAGGACCGGGCGATCGCCGAGGTCGTCCAGGCCGCGCAGGAGGGCGGCGAACCCGCCCGCGCCCAGACGGTCGGCGACCGGCGTGGTCCGCCGGGTGGCGGAGTCGTACCGTACGGAGGTCAGGAGGACGTTCGCCGTCTCCGGGTCGTAGTGGCCCGCGAGCGGATACCAGTCTCCGTGGCGAGGCAGCGCGAAGGCCGCCCGCAACCGGCGCGGCTCCTCGGCGGCCTCCGGGCTCCCCGGCGCCGGGGCGACGGCCGGGACGTGCGGCAGGTATCGGCCGTGCGGGGTGGGGATGCCGGTGGCACCGTCCAGCATCCGCAGGGCCAGCGCGGTCTCGGGGTCCAGGAGGACCTCGAGGGAGTCGTCCATCGTGTACCACTGCCCGATCCGTGCGGCTCCGTACGAGAGGTCCCGCCGCTCGTTGGCCGCGCTGATCGCGAGGCCGGCCAGCACGCCGGTCCGTACGCGTAGGTAGTGCGCCCTGCGCCGGAACGCGATCGGCCGTACGAGCCGTTCGCCGGCGGTTCCCCCGTGGTCGTGGCCCTGCCCGAGATACACCGACGGCTCGACCGGTACGAGGGGGTTCCCGCTCCTGGGCGCGAGCTCCGGGCCGCCGTCCGCCGACAGGCCGAACGTGCTGCCCGCCGCGTCCAGGAGGTCGTTCTCGGCCATGTGCAGCGACTCGGAGGTGAGCCGGGCGTCGACCCAGCCGAGGGGCCGGGGGTCATAGAGCCTGACCTGGACGGACAGTTCGCCACGCGCGTCCGTGGCCGGGCCGTCCTCGCGGACGAAGGGCGGGAAGACCTGCCCGTCGCCGAGGGACAGGTGGAGGCCGGACAGGAACTGATGGCGGCCGAGCACGGCGGCGTAGGCCTCGAACGGGACGCCGGTGGCGCCCATCAGCCGCCGCACGGCCGAATCGGCGGCGTCGCGGAACACGGCGATCGACTGGTCGAACAGGGCGCGCAGAGCGAGCGGATCGATGCCGCTCGGCACGACGCCGCGCGACAGGATCAGGTCGCGGTCGACGGGGAAGGCCGTCCGTCCCGCGTTCGTCAGCACCCGTTCGGGCGTCGGCCTCGCGGCGACCCGCCGTACGCGACGGTCGGCCCGTCCCGGAGACGGGGCGCGCAGCATCGCGGCCGGGATCTGGACGCGCTCCACCACCTCGACGTGGTCGGCGACCGCCACCGGCACCGGCGTGTCCGGATCCGTCACCAGGGCGAACCCCGGGTTCGCCAGGCCCAGTGTGATCACCTGTAGCGCCTTGGACGGGTTGTACCCGCGATGGACCGTCGCGCTGACGCGCAGCCTGCCGACATAGGCGTGCGTGTCCCCGACGATGGTGAGCACGTCCCGGGTCCGGAAGATCTCGCCCTGGGCGTTCGCGGCCTGCGCGAAGAAGTCGCTCTCGGCGACGGCTTCGAGGTAACCGCCCCGCACCACGCCGGAGACCGGCGGAATCCTCGCGGTCCCGGTGTTGCCGCCCACCGTGCGCGCCGACGTCACGCCGCGCCGGGCGACCCGGCGCCGGGTGTTGAGCCGGTACAGGGCGAAGTCACGGGCGCGGGTGTCCTCGTAGACGTAGTCCCCGCTCGGATCGGCGCGCAGGACCAGGCTGATCTGCTCGCTCATTCCGGGAAGCGAACGGGCCAGGTGCAGGACCAGGCCGGGGCCGAGGAGCGTGTCGCGGTGACCGAGCAGGGCACTCCGCTCCAGAATCGTGTGCAGGCTGGTCGGCAGGCCCGTGTACGACGCCGTCGGCGCGCCGTTCGCGATCGTCCACTGCCGGTGCAACAGCCGTCGGTCGACGACACCGAGCACGCGGCGGACCATGTCGAGCACCGGGTTGAGCCCGTCGGGCGTGTGCTGGAGCCCGGGCCATCCGAAGCGGTCGGAGGTGGAGATCGGCGGGACGTGGTCCGGCCTGAGCGTCTCCGGTACGCCGATCGGGCGTTCGATCCGTTCGCGCGGCACCGGCCGCAGCACCGTGAGCCCGCCGACCACGAGCACCTGCGTGGTCTCCTGCCGGAGCGACCACTCCCCGGCCGCGTTCGCGCTCCAGCTCGTCACCGTGACGTCCCAGAGCATCGTCCCCCGGTACGGCCGGTAGCCACGGTCCTCCTGGGTGAGCCAGCGGCCGGACAGCACCTCGTTGGACTCGATGCGCGTCTCGGCGACGTTGCGGTAGGTCCAGCCCCCGAACGGGCCACCGTCCTCCCGAGTGCCGGCGAAGTCGGCGCCGCCGGACGCGGTGTGCGCGGTGGACCGCCGCCCGGTGAAGATCACGGCGGGCTCGGAGTCCATGATGTCGGTCTCCCGCATCCGCACCCCGCCCGCCTGGCGGCGGAGGTCGTACGGCCGCCCCTGGAGGGAGACGACCGCGTGCCGATCGCCGACCACGCCGCCGTGGACGACGCTGGACGCCTGGACCGCGGTGCCACCCCACATCATCCGGCCGATGAGCTGGTCCTCGTTGATCATCACGTCCAGCGTGTCGGTGCGGGTACGCGTGGGGACGCCGGCCTCCTCCAGCAGCTCCGCGGTGACTCTCCACAGGTCCGCGACGCCGAGGACCTCGAGAGGCTGGTCGTCGGGCCGCAACGTCTCGGGGGCGCCGAGGGCGGCGGCCCACCGCGCCGGCACCGCCGGACCGGTGACCGGCCGCCGATGGACGACCGCGCGGTCCGGCCCGCCCGCGCCCCGCAGCCGGCGCGGGACCGTCTCTCCACCGGCCAGCGGACTGAGCCCTTCGGCGACCGCGTAGCGCATCAGGCCCGGTATCACCTGGTCGCGGCGGATCGCCGGCGTGACGAGACTGGGCCGTCCGCCCAGCAGGCCGCGCAGAGTGCCGAGGACCGCACCGGTCACGGTTCCGCCTGAGGCGGCCTCCGGCTCGAAGGTCAACTCCACACCGACGTGGTAGCGGGTACCGAACGTGAACAGCCGGACCGGCCCCTCGTACACGAATCCCAGCGAGGACCACGCTCCGGCGCGTGCGGTCAGCGCGGCGGACCGCGACCTGCCGTAGGCGTACTGGACCGGGAGGTTCGCACTGTGCAGGCGGAGGTTCAGCGGGCCGATCCGGATGTGACCGCCGCCGCGATAGGTCGTCTGGGCGCCCACCTCCTCGGTCGCGCCCAGATCGCCGTAGGAGATCGGGTAGTGGTCGATCCGCGCCCACTCGAGCCGGCTGCCGGTCCACTCCCCGCCCTGCTCGGAACCGACCCGTACGGTCAGCCGCAGTCGCCCGCCGTTGCCCTGGTAGAGGCGGGTGTACGACATGCGGTGACTGATCAGCTGACTCGTGTACGGCAGCGCGGCGGCCAGGGAGAAACGCTGGGTCAGCGCCCGCTCCAGCCGGTGGCGCTGCCGTGCCGTCGGCCGTCCGGCCCACGTCGCCAGCCGCGGGTCGCCGAACGCATCGTCGATCAGGTGCATCGCGGCGGGAATCACGCGCTCGAAGCCGCCGAGCATGTCGACGACCGACGGGCCCCGGCTGGCGCCGGTGGCGATCCCCGGTGGCGGTGTCCGGTCGGTCAGGTGCGGCCCGTCCGCCGGAATCGGCAGGCGGGCCCCTGCCGCGTACGGACCGAACCCGTCGAGCACCGCGCGCAGCTCACGCTCGAACCGGTCGGCCTCCCGCTCCGGCACCTCCACGTATCCGGTCATCCCCAGGGGGACGGCACCGACGGCGGCGGACAGCGAGGACCGGACGTCGGCGGAAAGGTCGATCTCAAGCCGGTAGACGCGCCGCCGCGACGGGTATCCGAGGTACCGCCAGTCCCCCGCGCCCATCGACGCGGCCAGGCTCCGGTCGACCGAGCCGCTCGCGCCGAAGGAGAAGATGGGCCCGATCGTCAGCGGCGTCCCGCGCACGGTGAAGGCCGGGAGGTCCGGGCCGAGCTGAACTCCCGAGGACACTCCGCCGCTCATCCCGCTGGACTCACCGGACCAGAACAGGTGCCGGGCGTCCTGCTGGACGTAGCCGTCGGCGGTGTCGACGCGCCGGACCGACCTCACCCGGCCCCGCAGGCGCACGGCCGCCCAGTCCTCATCCGGCTCGTTCACCCGGAACTCGCCGGACAGGTATCCGTGGCCGAGGACGTGCTGGTGCACCGCGAACAGCACCGACTCGGCGAACAGGTCGCCCACCGAACCGGTGAAGGCGGCGCCGGCGTTGGGAAAACGGCGTGTGATCTCGGCGGCCGCCGCGCCGGGCCCGCCGTCCGGGACGAGCGACTCGACGATCGTCGTGACTCGCCGCAGGACGCCGTGGAACGCCTCCGCCGTCTCCGGCCGGGCGTCCCGCGGCAGCTCGGCGACCATGGGCGTCTCGGGCGGGGGCCCCAGGTCCTCGGGCGACTCGTCCTCGGCGAAGGCGAGGGTCACGTCGACGGGTGCCGACGCGAGCCGTTCCGTACCGTCTCCGCCGGTGTACGTGACGGCCCAGCGACTGCCCGCCGCCGGTTCGTCCCGGTTCGCGGGGACGTCGAAGTAGGCGTACCGGTCGTGCCAGATCTGCTGGACCGTCGCGGTGACGGCGCCCTCGTACGAGCCGAAGGTCCGCGATCCACGGCCGGTGAGGGTCGGCAGCACGCCGACGCTCGGCAGCCACTTCCAGCCGGTGACGGCGCTGATCATGCCGCCGCCGGCCGTCTCGGGCGCGATGGAACGGCTGTTGACGACGTCGGTGAAGGTCGACGGCGTCATGATCTGGGGAAGGTCCAGCGCCTGGGAGGGCCGGGCCCCGACCCGCACCGACTGCACCTCCTCCGGCCGGCGGTAGACGGCGCCGTGCTCGCCGGTCAGCGGGCCGAGCACCAGCCGCACCGTGACCTGCCCGACGCGCAGGCCCTGAGAAGAGGCGAGCCGCCGTCCCGTCTCGACGGCGCCCAGCCGTGCGAACTCCGCCGCGAGCGCGTCCGTCACCGCGCGTCTCCGGTCCGGCGGCACCAGCGCCGCCGCCTGGTCCGCCAGCGCC
>NZ_JBHLZP010000001.1:0-103367 GCF_042429965.1 Actinoallomurus acaciae | reverse complement strand
GTCGTCGGCCTGGTCGCGGCGGTCGGCGGGCGTACCGCCGCGGCGCTGCTGGCCGCCGCCGTGGCGTTCATCGTCGCGGTCGGTGTGGATCCGCACCGGTGACCGAATGTGACGTGGATCACCGGCCACTCTGTCACGTCGGAGGAGGCTCCCCCGTCCTGTTGCCGTCATCGACGCACCCCGGCGCGGACGCCGGGAGGGACGGAGGAATCGACCATGCGAGTTCTCGTCGCGGGAGCCACCGGGGTCATCGGCGGACGGATGGTTCCGCTGCTGGGCATGGTGGGCCACGAGGTGCTGGGGCTGGCCCGGCCGGGATCCGACACCGCCGCGCTGGAGGCGGCCGGCGCGACACCTGTCGTCGCGGACGCGCTCGACCGGGACGGGCTGTGCCGGGCGGTCCGACGGGCGGCACCGGACGCGGTGGTGAACATGCTCACCGCGATCCCGGCCGAGATCGACCCCCGGCACCTGGCGCGCGACTTCGCGCCGACCGACCGGCTGCGGACCGAGGGCACCCGGAACCTGATCGAGGCGGCCCCCGGAGCACGGATCATCAGCCAGGGACTGGCCTACGGCTACCAGCCCGGCGAGGACCTGGCCGATGAGGACGCCCCGCTGTGGCGGACCGGCACGCCCAAGCAGTTCGTGCCGGTGCTGGCCGCGCTGACCGAGCTCGAACACCTGACCACGCAGGCGGGTGGGCTGGTGCTGAGGCTGGGCCACCTGTACGGACCCGGCTCGATCTACGCCGCCGACGGATCGTTCGTCCGGCAGGTACGGGCCGGGAAGGTCCCGCTGGTCGGCGGAGGGAACGCGGCGTTCTCCTTCACCCACGCCGACGACGTGGCGGCCGCCGTGGCCGCCGCGCTGGACAAGCCCGACGTCACCGGCGTGCTGAACATCGTCGACGACCGGCCCGCACCGCTGCGCGAGTGGCTGCCGGAGCTGGCCGCCGTGCTCGGCGCGCCGACGCCCAAGAAGGCACCCGCCGCCCTGGCCCGTCTGGCGGTCGGCAGCTGGGGCGTGGCGTTCATGAACCGCCTGCGCGGCGCCGCCAACACCCGCGCCCGGCTCCACCTGGACTGGCGTCCCCGCCACGCGTCGGTGAGCGAAGGGTTCCCCGCCGAGCTGGCGGACGGAATGGCCCAGGTCGCATGAGCGTTACCGCGATCCGACCGCGGATCCCGCGAGGGCGGATGGGAGCCGAGATGGACACTGACGCCGTCGAGATCTTCGAGGAGCATCGGCGGCTGTTGCTGGGCCTCGGCTACCGGCTGCTCGGCAGCATGTGGGACGCCGAGGACGTGGTGCAGGAGGCGTTCCTGCGCTGGACGAACACCGACCGGTCGCGGATCCGCGAACCGCGCGCGTTCCTGGTGACGGTCGTGACCCGCCTCGCGCTCGACCAACTACGGTCGGCGCGGGCGACCCGGCAGGCCTACACCGGGCCGTGGCTGCCCGAGCCCGTCGACGGGCAGGCGTTCGGGCCGCTGGAGACCGCCGAGCTGCGCGACACGCTCTCGTACGCGACGCTGCACATGATGGAGCGGCTGTCGCCGCCCGAACGGGCGGTGTTCGTGCTCCGCGAGGCGTTCGACCTGCCCTACGGCCGGATCGCCGAGATCCTCGGCAGGCCCGTCGCGACCTGCCGGCAGTGGCACCACCGCGCGGCCCGGCACCTGAGCAGAGGCGCCGGGCGCTTCACTCCCGCGCCCGAGGACCACACCGAACTCCTCACCCGGTTCCTGACCGCCGCGCGAAACGGCGACATGACCGCCCTGACCGACCTGCTCGCCGAGGACGCGGTCGCCTACAACGACGGCGGCGGCAAGGTCCGCGCCGCGCTGCGCCCGATCGTGGGACGCGACGACGTCGTGGCGTTCGTGACCGGGCTGATGTCCCGTTACCCGGTGGAGGAGGCCCGCCTGACCCAGGTCAACGGCGAACCGGCGATCTGGACCGTGATCGGCGGGCAGCGGCAACTGGTCGCCTTCGACGTCCGCGACGGACGCATCAACGCCATATACGGCGTCCTCAACCCCGACAAGCTCACCCGCGCAGACCGGTGAAGACGATGGCGAGGGTGCGTTCGCGCAGGTCGGAGTCACAGCCGCCCTGAAGCCCCCCTGACAGGTGGCCGCCAGCAGGGCCATCACCTCATCGATCCGCACGTTCGCGCGGACGGCGCCGGCCTCCTTCGCGCGGTCCAGCAGCGCGGCGACCTGCCGCCGCAGCGGCCGTACGGCGTCGGCCATGGTCAGGCCGGCACCGGTCGTGGACAGAAGCTCGACCACGGTCTTCTTCTCCGCGGCCTGCGCGACGAGGTCGGCGAAGAACGTGAACAGCGCGGTGCCCGGATCGCCGTCGGCGGCGAGCGCGGTCGCCTGCTCGGTGAGCCGCGACAGCACGTCCTTCATGATCGCCTGAAGCAGCTGTGCTTGGTCGGGAAGTGCCGGAAGACGGTGCCGATCGCCACGCCCGCGCGCTCGGCCACCTCCTCGGTCGAGGCGGAGGGCCCCTTCTCGGCGAAGACCGCCTCGGCGACGGCGAGGATCCGCGCCCGGTTGCGCCGCGCGTCGGCGCGCAGCGGCCGGGGGTCGTCAGGCACGCGCGTACCTCCGGAGGGTGGACAACATGAGTCACGACTCAGCCCGGCAGCCCCACACGCGTCGAAGGACGCGAGGAGCGGCTCCGCCGCACCGAACCCGAGCGGGCGAACTTCCCGGTGCGGTTCGAGGAGGTACGCGACGTCGTCGTCCACGAGACGACCGACCCGGAGGTGATCGTCGTGGAGTACGCGCTGGCCGGGGTGATCCCCGCCACCGGCTACCGGGGCTCCGAGTCGTTCATCCGCGTCCTGCGCGTCCGGGAGGGCAAGGTCGTGCACTGGCGTGAATACCAGAACACCCTGGCCATCGCCGCCGTGCTGGGCCGGCTCCCCGACCTGGCCGCCGCCTACGGCGGGAGTTAACCGGTTTCGCCCGCGTGGCGCGATGAGCCACCATCGTCGTATGAGCGGCACGGAGCGGGCGGGCGGCCGGCACATTGACCGGGGCCGCCCGCTGACCGCCTACGCGGACCTCGTCCACGTCGTGTGCCCGCGGTGCGGGTCCCGGGCCGCGGTCGTGGCCCGTCCGGGCCTGCCCGAACTGCGCTACTACGCCGAGCTTCGCTTCCGCCCACGCCGGTTGACCTGCGGCGACTGCGCCCTGACCCGCGAGTGGGCGGCCGAGCGCCGGGGCAACGCCCTCATCGGCGTTCGGCTCGGCGGGCCGGACGATCCGTTCTTCGGCCTGCCGCTCTGGCTCCAGACGCCCTGCCGAGGCAAGGTGCTGTGGGCCTACAACGAACGCCACCTCGACGCCGTCGAGGCCTACGTGGCGGCGACGCTCCGCGAACGCGGGAGCGGCCCGGCGATGAGCATGGTCGCCTGCCTGCCGGCCTGGATCAAGGCCGCGGGCAACCGGGACGACGTCCTGCGGGCCGTCGAACGCCTCCGCGGCCGGCACGCCGACCCGCACCGCCGGCCCTCCGCCGCGTACGGCCACGAAACACCGCGTCGCGCGGCCGACCTGTACGTCCGGCCGCCGTACTGACCGCACGGCGAAGGCCCGCCCACTAGGGACGGGCCTGCTGCCGGGGATCCGCCTCACACCGGCACCGGCTCGGGCGGCAGGGACGCGGCCGGCTCCTCACTGTGCGACAGGTTCGGCAGCCAGCCGAGCCAGCGCGGCAGGTACCAGTTCCGCTCGCCCAGCAGCGTCATCGCCGAGGGCAGCAGCACCGCGCGCACCACGGTAGCGTCGAGCAGGACCGCGACCGCCAGGCCCACTCCCATCTGCTTGAAGTCCTGCATCGACAGCGTCCCGAACACCGCGAAGACCGCGACCATGATGATCGCCGCGCTCGTCACCGCGCCGGCCGTCGAGCGGATGCCCTCCGCGACCGCCCGCGAGGTCGGCACACCCCGGTCATACGCCTCACGGATCCGCGACACCACGAACACGTGGTAGTCCATCGACAGCCCGAACAGCACCACGAAGACGAACAGCGGCAGCCAGGCCTCGATCGCGCCGACGCCCTGGGTGCCGACCAGGCTCGCGCCCCAGCCGTGCTGGAAGACGGCCACCATCACGCCGTACGCCGCGCCGACCGACAGCAGGTTGAGCACGATCGCCGTCGCGGCGATCGGCAGGGAGCGGAACGAGACCAGCATCAGCAGGAACGTCACGCCGAGCACGAAGACGAAGACCGGGACGATGCTGCCGCGCAACTGGTCGTTCCAGTCGTCGGAGAACGCGAGCGTGCCGGCCACGTGCGCCTCGGCGACCCGATCGAACGCCCGCGGCACCATGGCGCGCAGGGTCGTCAGCGCGTGCTGTGAGGTGGCGTCCGACCCGCTCCCGGCCAGCGGCACGTCGACGATCGCCACGTCCGGCCCGGCGTACACCTGGGTGCGCACCGACTGCCCGAACTCCGGATCGCGGCGCACGGAGGACTCGAAGGACGCGATCGCCGACTTCACCGCGGGCGCCTTGATGTCCTTGGCCCTGAGCACCACGGTCGCCGGGTCCGGGCCGCCCGGGAACGCGGCCGTGATGTGGTCGTAGGTCTGCATCAGCGGTGTGGCGCGCGGCACCTGCTTCTCGATGCCGAGCTTCTCGGTGTGCATGCCGAGCGCGGGCGCGGCCAGGACCAGCAGCACGCCGGCGGCCAGCGCCGCGGAGATGCCCGGACGGCGCAGCACCGGACGGAGTATCGCGTCCCAGAACCGCCCGGTCGAACGCCGACGCCGCAGGAACGGGATCCGCCCGAACTCCACCTTGTCTCCCAGCAGCGACAGCAGGGCGGGCAGCACCGTCACGGACCCGAGAACGGCGATGAGCACGACCAGGATCGTCGCCACCGCGAAGCCGTCGAACAGCAGCATCCCCGAGAAGAACATGCCGGCCATGGCCACCATCACGGTCAGCCCGGACACCAGCACGGAACGGCCCGAGGTCGCCGCGGCGATCCGCAGCGCGGTCTCCCGATCGCGGCCCGCCGCGCGTTCCTCACGCTCGCGGCGCAGGTAGAACAGGCAGTAGTCGACGCCGACCGCCAGGCCCATCAACAGCATGACCGAGCTCGCCGAATCGTCCATGTGCAGGCCGTGGCTGACCACCGCGAGCAGGCCGTTGGCCGCCATGAACGCCGTGACCGCGATGACGACGGGGACCACCGCGGCGAGAAGGGCCGCGAAGGCGACGAGCAGGATGCCCAGCGCCAGCGGCACGGCGGTCAACTCCGCGCGGGAGAAGTCCTTGCCGAGCGTCTGGTCGAACCAGTGGTCGCCGGTCGCGTCACCGAACTGCTCGATCCGCACCTCCGGATGCCGTGCCCGTACCGCGGCCACGGCGTTCTGCACCGGAGCGACGCGGTCCCCGGCCGTCTTGGGATCGCCGGTCATGTCGAACTGCACCAGGGCGTCATGACCGTCCCGCGAGATCAGCGGCTTACCCGGCGCCGTCGTCCGCCCGGTCGACCGTACGGCCTGCGCCACGTCCGGCAACGCGGCGCGGAACCCGTTCACGGTCGCGCTGTGCACCAGCACCATCTCCGACGCGGGCTTCGTGATGCCCGCGTCGTCGATGATCTTCGCGGCGCGGCCGGAGTCACCGACGCCGTCCTCACCGTCGGACAGGGACTGCTGCCCCACCATTCCGCCGATGAGAACGGCGGCCACCACGAACATCAGCCAGCCGAGTATCGCGGTCTTACGATGGCGCGCGCTCCAGCCGCCGAGCCGGGCGGCCACGTTGGGTTTCATCAGCGTCTCCTCGCTCAGTGAATACGCTGATGACGCTAGAAATCACGGCCCCGCGATCCCATCCCGGCGGCCCCCGGATCGTTTCGGGGGAGCGCACCTCCCCGGCAGTGGTGCCAGCACCACCCTCAGCGGATGCCGGCGAACAGATCGTCCTCGTCGTCGGGCACCGCGACGTCGCTCTTGACGCGGACGAACGCCTCGGTGCCGAGCACCTGCGGCAGGAGGTCGTCCGGCAGCCGCAGGAAGAAGATGTTGTCGGCCTGGCTCGCGTGCGCGGCGAGCGCCTTGCGTTTGCGGTCGACGTAGGACCGCACGTCGACGTGCGTGGTGATCTTCTCGTCCGGCGTGCCGAAGTCCTCGGGCAGCTCGTCGAAGTCGAAGTCGAATTCCACGCCCGCCTCGCGCAGCAGCGAACCCATCGCGCGGAACCCGGACCGGGGCATGGCCGTGTGGTAGAGCTTGTGCGGGAGGCCGCGTCTCTCCCGCTGCGCCTCCGCCGCGACCACCGCGACACGGTGCGCCTGGATGTGGTCGGGGTGACCGTACCCGCCGTTCTCGTCATAGGTGACCAGCACCTGGGGGCGGTACTTGTCCATCAGCGCGGTGAGCTTGGCGGCGGACTGTGCCAGGGGGATGTTGGCGAAGACGTCGTCGCGGGTGTTGGCGTCCCAGCCGACCATGCCGGAGTCGCGGTAGCCGAGCAGCTCCACGTGCTCGATGCCCAGGTGCGCGACCGAGTCGCGCAGCTCGGCGAGCCGCCGCTCGCGCACCGCGTCCTCGTCGTGGCCCGGCTCGCCGGGCTTGACCCCGCCCGGACCATCGCCCTGCTCGCCGTTCGTACAGGTCACCAGGACGGTGCGGACGCCCTCCTCGGCATATCGCGCGAAGATGCCACCCGTGCTCAGCACCTCATCGTCCGGATGGGCGTGCACGGCCATGAGCGTGAGTTCAGATTCCATGTGTTCCAGAATGCCGTGGCGCGGACGGACCGCACAGGCACGGCCTATGCTCCGGCGGATGAACGACCACGAACGCCACATCTCCGCCGCCGAGCCCGAGATCGCGCAGTTCGTCGAGGTCGTCGGCCAGGCCGACCTCGCGACGCCCGTGTCCACCTGTCCCGGCTGGACCGTCGCCGACCTCATCCGGCACTACGGCACGGTCCAGCGCTGGATCACCCACATCGTGCGCACGCTGCCAGAGGAGCGCGTCTCCGAAGGCGACCTCGACCTCGGCCTGCCCGACGACGTGAACGAGTATCCGCGCTGGCTGGCGGCCGGCGTACGGCCGCTGGTGGCGACTCTTCGCGCGACGCCGGGCGAGACGCCGACCTGGACGTTCGGGCCCGACCGTCACGTGCGCTTCTGGTCACGCCGGGTGCTGCACGAGACCATCGTCCACCGCGCCGACGCCGAGCTGGCCCTCGGCCGCGAACCCGTCATCGACCGCGAGCTCGCCGCGGACGGCGTCGAGGAGTTCCTCACGGTCTATACCCACCATCGGCGGATCGCCGCCCGGATCGCGGAGTTCGGCCGGTTCGGGGAGACGCTGCACCTGCACGCCACCGACGGCGACGGGGAGTGGATGATCAACCTCGACCCGGGCGGCACGAAGTGGGAACGCGGCCACGGCAAAGGCGCGGTCGCCGCGCGCGGGGCAACGAGCGACCTGCTCCTCCTCCTGTACGGGCGGTACGGGCCGGAGCGCTTCACGCTCTTCGGCGACGAGGACCTGCTGTCCGGCTGGCTGGCCGCCGCCGCGCCACGCTGACGGCCGGGGCCTAACGCGACCGGCGCCGCCGGCGCTTCCAGATGGCCGCGCACTCCGCGCAGGTGTCCGGCGGCGGGGCGGCCGACGACTCGCCGCGTACGGTCATGACGGCACCGCAGTAGGCAACGACGGTCGACCCCACCGGCCGGGCGGGCGGAGGGTAGCCGTGTGTGACCTCGTCGGCTCCGTCTTCGGCGGGCCGGGGAACTGACTCGGTCGAGGACTGCGACGCCACCCCTCAACGGTAAGCCACCCGGCCCCGCGAGGGTCCAGAACCCGGTACGGCCACCTGCGAGGGCAGAGGGCGCTGACCGCGGAGCCAGGTCGCCGGTAGTGGCCAGGACCGAAACCATCCCCGCGCGCCTGGTTGCCGATGAAATACCCGTGCTGTCAGCATGCACGGGTATTCCCCCCAACTCTGGAGCCCCCATGCGCCTCAGCGCCCGCCTGATCGTCGCCGGAGCCGTCACGGGACTGCTGGGCGTGGTCCCGGCCGCCGCCGGAGCCGCGAGCCCCGCCCAGACCCGCCTGGTGGCCCGTACGACGCCCGCCGGCCCGGTGACCCCGGCGGTCACCACGGCCGCCTCCGGCCCGTCCGGCGTCTCCGCGAAGGGCGCCTACCTCTACGACATGGACACGGCCAAGAAGCTGTGGGGCGTCGCGACGACCACGAAGCGGCCGATCGGCAGCATCACGAAGATGATGACCGCGGTCATCGCGCTCCGCGCGGGCGGCCTCGACAAGACGGTCACGATCAAGAAGTCCTACGTCGACCACGTCAAGAACAACGACGCGAGCAGCGCCGGCCTCAAGGCCGGCGACAAGGTGACCGTACGGCAGTTGCTGAACGCCATGCTGCTGCCGTCCGGCTGCGACGCCGCGTACGCGCTCGCCGACATCTACGGGCCCGGCCAGACCAAGTTCGTCGCGAAGATGAACGAGGAGGCCGCCGCGCTGAAGATGACCTCGACGCACTACCTCAACGCCGACGGGCTGCCGACCTCGACGCACAAAGAGGGCTACTCCACCCCGCACGACCTGATCCTGCTGGCCCGCTACGCCATGACCAGCACGAACTTCAAGACCATCGTGGCCCGTCAGTCGTACTCGCTCAGCAAGACCAGCGGGCATGCGGCCTACAAGTGGGCCAACACCAACCTGCTGCTCGGCTCCTACAGCGGAGCGATCGGCATCAAGACCGGGCACACCAACGCGGCCGGGTACTCCCTGGTCTTCGCCGCCAAGCGCAGCGGCCGTACGCTCCTCGGCCTGGTGCTGAACAGCACCTCCACGGACTCGAACCGCCGGTTCAAGGACGCCGCGGCCATGCTCGACTGGGGCTTCGGCGCCAAGACGGCCATGCGTCAGCTGAGGTCCCTGCCCCCGGGCCAGGCCACGGACTGAGATGCTTGGGTCATGGTCGATGACGAACGCTGGAAGGCACGGTTCCGTGCGGCACGCGTGAGCCTGCCGAGCTGGGCCCATGACGCGCCGCACCGCAGCGTCTACCGCTCCAACGCCACGGGCACCTGGGAGATCTACACCTGGGACCGCGAGACCGACGGCAAACGCCAGGTGACCGACCGGCCGAACGGCACCTGGATGGGCGGCGTCGACCCGACCGGCGAGTGGATCTGGTGGTTCGCCGACACCGACGGCGACGAGTTCGGGGTGTGGCGGCGTGAGCCGTTCGGCGGCGGCGACGACTCCGCCCCCAAGCTGGAGCCGTCGTACCCGGCCGGGCTGGCGGTCGGCTCCAGCGGGCTGGCGGTGATCGGCCGGACCACCGAGAGCGGCTCGACCATCCACTGGTGCGCCCCGGGCGAGGAGCCGCGCGTCCTGTACGCGCACGACGAGGACGCATACGTCATCGACCTGTCCGAGGACGAGTCGCTCGTCGCGATCAACCACAGCGAGCACGGCGACAGCCGCCACATGGCGCTGCGCGTCGTACGGCCGGACGGCTCGACCGTGGCCGACCTGTGGGACGGGCCGGGCAAGGGCCTGAGCGCGATGGCGTTCTCCCCGGTCGCGGGCGACCAGCGGCTGCTCGTCGAGCACGAGCGCCGCGGCCGGTCCGAGCCGCTGATCTGGGACCCGGTGAGCGGCACGGTCGAGGAGATCGCGCTGGACCTGTCCGGCGAGGTCGGCGCCGACTGGTACCCGGACGCGTCGGCGCTGCTGGTCTCCCGCTCCCACCACGCACGCGACGAGCTGTACCGCTACGACCTGTCCACGAGGACGCTGCGGCAGATCGACACGCCGCGCGGCGTGATCGGTTCGGCCACCGCGCGTCCGGACGGCACGGTGGAGTTCTCCTGGTCCTCCTCGGCGTCCCCGCCGGTGGTCCGCTCGACCTCCGGCGCGGTCGTGCTGACCCCGCCCGGCGAGGCCGCGCCGCCGTCGGTGGCGGTCGAGGATGCCTGGGTGACCGGCCCGGGCGGCGAGGTCCACGCGCTGATCTCCAAGCCCGCGGGCCCCGGTCCGTTCCCGACCGTCTTCGACGTTCACGGCGGTCCGGCCGCCTACGACGACGACTCCTTCTCCCCGGACGCCGCGGCGTGGGTGGACCACGGCTTCGCCGTCGTCCGGGTGAACTACCGCGGATCCAGCGGGTACGGCAGCGAGTGGCGTGACGCGATCGAGGGCCGCCCGGGGCTGGTGGAGCTGGAGGACATCAAGGCGGTGCGCGACTGGGCGGTCGCCACGCATCTCGCCGACCCGTCACGGCTGGTGCTGACCGGCGGCTCCTGGGGCGGCTTCATCACGCTGCTGGGCATCGGCGTGCAGCCGGACGACTGGTCGGTCGCGATCGGCATCGTGCCGGTGGCGGACTACGTCGCGGCGTACGAGGACGAGATGGAGGCGCTGCAGGCGTTCGACCGGTCGCTGTTCGGCGGCTCGCCGACCGACGTGCCGGACCGGTACGCCGCCTCGTCGCCGATCACCTACACCGACCAGGTCACCACGCCGGTGCTGGTCATGGCGGGCGAGAACGACCCGCGCTGCCCGATCCGGCAGATCGACAACTACCTGGCGCGCCTGCGGGAGCTGGGCAAGGAGCACGAGGTCTACCGGTACGACGCGGGCCACGGCTCACTCGTGGTCGAGGAGCGGATCCGCCAGATGGCCGCGACGATCGACTTCGCCCGCAAGCACCTGGACCTCGTGTAGGTGCGCTCGACCCGCGGGGTCGGGCGGACGGCCTGGTTCGTCGTCGCCGTGCTGGCGTTGACGGCCGCCTGCGGGGACGGCGACCGGTGGAAGGCTCCGGCGCCGGGACAGGCGGGCGTGCTGCTCCGGATCACCGACCCGGGCAGCGACGCGGATCGGGCCTTCTCCGACATCGGGGGGATGGTCGGGTCCGGCCCGGACGGCAGCGTCTACGGTGCGGATGAGTCCCTCGTCCGGCTGAAGCCCGACCGGACCGTGGAGACCGTCCGGCGCCGGGACTCTTCGGAGCAGCAGTACAACGGCCTCGCGGTCCTGCCGGACGGCTCGCTCGTCGTCGGCAGCGGCCGTGTGGTGAAGAAGGTCACCCCGCAGGGCTCGGTGACCGTGCTGGCCGGATCCACGGGCGGGCACGCTCCGGCGGCCGTTCCGCGGTCCGCGGGCGCGGCCGACTTCCGCTTCCGCGGCCATCCCCGCCCGTTCGGCGTGCGGCCGGACGGTTCCGTGCTCATCGCGGACGCCGACACGGTGTGGGCGCTCGGAAACGGCCGGCTGACCCGCGTCCACCGGCTGGCCAGGCCGAACAGGACCGCGAAGGACGTGCGGCTCTCTCCGTCGTCGGCGGTGGACGGGGAGGGCACCGCGTACGTCGTGGCCTCCTATGACACCCCGAAGTACTCGTGGACGCCGCACCTGGGCGAGGTGACCACGATCCGCGCCGACGGCACCGTCGGCCGGCTCGCCCTCCCGGCGAGTATCGCCGGGGTGCCGGGCGCCCCGGCGTCGATGACGCCGGCCTCGATGACGGGAGACGGCGCGAACGGCGTCTACGTCTTCACCTGGTCCGACGCGGCCAGCTATGTCCTCCACATCCATGGAGGCAGCGCGGAGGTCGTCGCGCGGCACGTGCGCGGAGACAGGTGCCGGGTGACCTCGCGTCCGGTGAGCGCCATGAGGCTGCCCTGCGAACTGCCGTGGAACCTGACCTACCGACGCGGCAACCTCGTCATGGCCGGCGACCAGGACGGGCGCGAGTCGTCCGACTTCGTGCTCGAGATCCGGGTCTAGGCCTTCTCCCGCTGCCCGGTGATGTCGGCGACCATCCGTACGACCGCGGCGCGGACCTCCTCGTCCGGCAGGTCGGCGGACGGGTTCGCGGTCCTGCCGAAGGGGAAGTCCGGGGACCACGCGGTGGCGAGTGCGAGGACGGCCATCAGCAGGAGCGTCGGCGAGATGTCGTCGCGTAGGGCGCCGGTCTTCTGCCGCTCGCGCAACAGCTCCAGCTTGCGATCGTGCTCCTGCTCGCGCGTCGGCGGCAGGGCCGCGGTGCGCTCCAGCGTCGCCCAGGCCAGCAACCGGTAGACATCGGGCCTGGACCGGGCGAGGTCGAACACCCGGCCGGCCAGCCCCGGCAGGTCGTCGGGGTCGAACCGGGCGCCGGCGTAGGCGTCGGACAGGTGCCGCTGCAGCACCGTGGCGAACAACGTCTCCTTGTTGTCGAAGTAGACGTAGATCAGGTTCTTGTTGCACTGGGCGTTCTTGGCGATCCGGTCGACCCGGGCGCCCGCCACACCGTACTCGGCGAACTCCGCGAACGCCGCGTCGAGGATGCGTTGCTTGGTCTCGGTCGCGCTCACCTCGCCAGGTTACCAGTTGACTAACCGGTTAGACAGAGCGCATGATTTGGGTAACCGGTTAGTCAACTGACGGGCCGACCCGGCCCGCGACCTCATGAAGGAAGAGTGACCTCAATGACCACGCTGGCAGGCGGAACGCTCACCCTGGCCGACGACCTGACCATCTCCCGCATGGGATACGGCGCGATGCAGCTCGCCGGCCCAGGGGTGTTCGGGCCGCCGCGCGACCGTGACGAGGCCGTCGCGGTGCTGCGGGAGGCCGTGGACCTCGGCGTCACGCACATCGACACCTCGGACTTCTACGGGCCTGCCGTCACCAACGAGCTGATCCGCGAGGCCCTGCACCCGTACCCGTCCGGCCTGCACATCGCGACGAAGGTCGGGGCGCGGCGCGGGAACGACGGCTCCTGGATCCACTCACTGGATCCGGCGGACCTCGTCGCCCAGGTGCACGAGAACCTCGATCACCTGGGACTCGACGTCCTCGACATCGTCTACCTGCGGCTGGAGACGCTGACCCCGAACGACGGCTTCATCGACAAGTCGCTCGCCGCGCCGTTCGGCGCGCTCGCCGAGCTGCGATCCCAGGGCCTGATCCGCCACCTCGCGCTCAGTGGCGCCTCCGAGGCCCACCTCACCGAGGCGCAGGGCATCGCGCCGGTCGTGGCGGTCCAGAACTACTACAACATCGTCAAGCGCGACGACGACGCCATGGTCGAGCGCGCCGCGCGGGAGAACATCGCCTACGCGTCATTCTTCCCGCTCGGCGGGTTCACGCCACTGCAGTCCGACGAGCTGAACAAGGTCGCCGTACGGCTCGGCGCCTCCGCGCAGCAGGTCGCCCTGGCGTGGCTGCTCCAGCGTTCGGCGACGACCGTCCTCATCCCCGGCACCTCATCGCGTGTGCACCTGCGCGAGAACGTACGCGCCGCCGAACTCGACCTCCCCGCCGACGCACTGCGCGAGCTGGACGCGATCGCCGCTCGGTGAACGGCCGGACGCAGCACGAGGCGGACGAACCCGAAGAGTCCTAATCGCGCAGGTCGCGATAGGTGGTCAGGGCCTCACGTACGACGCCGCGCATGCCGGGCAGGCGGGCCATGCCGACCAGTTTGTCGATCAGCGGCACGGTGCGTTCGACCAGGCGGTAGGTCTTCGCCGCGTCCGGGCTGCTGTCGTGGACCCAGTAGAGGACCACGCCCATGGAGTACAGCCACAGCAGTTCGGGCAGGTCGGCCCGGATCTCCGAATCCGTCTTCAGCGTCGAGCCCTCCACGGCCTCGCGAAAGAGCGCGGTGGACGCCTCGCGGACCGGACCGGACTCGGTGCTGAACGGGCTCAGCGGACTCGACGGCTCCGCCGCGTACTTGAAGAACTTGCCGGCGAACTCCTTGTACGGCTGGAGCGTGTCGATGCGGGCGCGCAACACGCCGAGCAGCCGGGCGCGGAACTCGCGCTCGCCGGCCAGGACCTCACGGCACGCCTGAGTGTGGTCCTCCTGGGAGTGCTCGAAGTAGAGCTGGATCAGCTCTTCCTTGGAAGAGAAGTAGTAGTACGCGTTTCCCACGGAAACGCCGGCCTCGGTGGCAATGGCCCGCATCGTCGTGGCCTCGTAACCGCGTTCGCGAAAAAGCCGCAAAGCGGTCTTGGCGATCAGATCCCGGGTCTGCTCGGACTTGGTCGGTACGGCCACAGCCGACACTGTACGTCTCTTCACGGACCGAATCGGCGCAGGCCAACAACGAGCCAGGGTTCGGATCCCATTTCGCAAAACGGCGCGTCTCTTGCCGCGCCGTCGCGCGACCCGTGGCAGATGCTGCCGCTGGGCGCATGCGACGGCACAGGGAGGTTGGATGTCGACACGGCTGACCGTCATGACCGGCTGCGCCACGGCATTTCTCGCCTTAATGGCCGGTCCGGCCCAAGCATGGACGCACGACCGGAAAACACCGTCGGCACCCCTGCACCAGCAGGAGGCCGGCTCTCTGCTCCACGCGGCGGGGGTCCGCTGGACCTCCTCCGGACACTGCACACGCCGGAGGAACCCGCACTGCACCTCGTTCGAGGGGCTACGGCCGTCCACACTTGACGGCGTGCTCCGGCTGAGGGAGGCGAGCCGCTGCGGCCTGGTGATCTCAGGCGGCACCGAAAGGGGCCACGCACACGGCCCGTACAGCCACGGCTCGGGCCACAAGCTGGACATTCTGCCCAGCCGCTGCCTCAATCACTTCGTCCGCCGTCACTACCACCGCGTTCACCGGCGCGGCGACGGCGCGGCGCTCTACCGGACGGCCGACCGCAACCTGTTCGCACGTGAGCGATCACACTGGGACATCACATTCGTGTGATCAATGTTTCGCGTGAAACGTGGAGGCCCGGGATGGCCCCGGGCCTCCATCGCTCAACGTCGGCGAACTCAGCCGGCGAACTCGGCCGCGACCAGTTCGGCGATCTCCGCGGCGTTCAGGGCCGCGCCCTTGCGCAGGTTGTCGCCGCACACGAACAGGTCGAGCGTGTTCGGGAAGTCGATCGCCTGCCGGATCCGCCCGACGTACGTCGGGTCGGTGCCGACGACGTCCGCCGGGGTCGGGTACACGGAGTTCTCCGGGTCGTCCATGACCACCACGGTCGGGGCGGCCTCGAGGATCGCCCGCGCGCCCGCGACGTCGACCGGACGCTCGAACGTCGCGTGCACGGCCAGCGAGTGCGTGGTGATCACCGGCACCCGTACGCAGGTGGAGGAGACCTTCAGGCCGGGGATGCCGAGGATCTTGCGGGACTCGTTACGGAGCTTGAGCTCCTCCGACGCCCAGCCGCCATCCTTCAGCGAACCCGCCCACGGCACGACGTTGAGGGCCATCGGCGCCGGGAACGGCGACTCCGCGTCGCCGAGCCGGCTCTCGATCGCCTTGCGCACGTCACCGGCGGTCTGGCCGAGCGTACGGTCGCCGGCGACGGCCTCGATCTCGGCGTACAGCCGCTCGGAGCCGGCCACGCCCGCTCCGGAGACCGCCTGGTAGGAGGCGACGACGAGGGCGTCCAGGCCGTATTCGGCGTGCAGCGCGCCCATCGCGGCCATCATCGACAGCGTCGTGCAGTTGGGCGTGGAGATGATGCCGCGCGGGCGCTCGCGTACGGCCTCGGGGTTGACCTCGGGCACGACGAGCGGGACGTCCGGCTCCATCCGGAAGGCACCTGACTTGTCCACGACGACCGCACCGCGCTCGGCGGCGATCGGCACCCACGTCTTGGAGACCTCGTCGGGCACGTCGAACATCGCGATGTCGACGCCGTCGAAGACCTCCGGGGTCAGCTCCTGGACGATGAGCTCCTCACCGCGTACGGACAGGCGCCGGCCGGCGGAGCGGGCGGAGGCGACGAGACGGATCTCGCCGTAGACGTCCTCGCGGGTCGAAACGATCTCTCGCATGACGGTGCCGACGGCACCCGTGGCGCCGACGAGGGCAAGAGTGGGCTTCCGTACACTCATCGGCCGGTTCCTCCGTAGACGACGGCCTCGACCTGGTCGGAGTCGAGGTCGAAGGCGCGGTGCGCGGCGGTGACGGCGGCGTCGACGTCGTCCTGGTCGACCACCACCGAGATCCGGATCTCCGAGGTGGAGATCATCTCGATGTTGACGCCGGTGTCGGCGATCGAGCCGAAGAACTTGGCGGTCACACCGGGGTGGGAGCGCATGCCGGCGCCGATCAGCGAGACCTTGCCGATCTGGTCGTCGTACCGCAGCGAGTCGAACCCGATGCGTTCCTTGATCTTGTTGAGGGCGGCCATCGCCGTCTGCCCGTCCGTGCGCGGGAGGGTGAAGGAGATGTCCGTACGGCTCGTCGCGGCGGCCGAGATGTTCTGCACGATCATGTCGATGTTGATCTCGGCGTCGGCGAGCGTCTGGAAGATCGTGGCCGCCTCGCCGACCTTGTCGGGCACGCCGACGACCGTGATCTTGGCTTCACTCCGGTCGTGGGCGACGCCAGAGATGATCGCTTGTTCCATCGTGCTTCCCTCGATGCTGGACTTGACCCAGGTGCCGGTCTTGTTGCTGAACGACGACCGCACGTGGATGGGCATGCCGTAGCGCCGGGCGTACTCCACACAGCGCAGATGCAGGATCTTGGCGCCACAGGCCGCCATCTCCATCATCTCCTCGTAGGAGATGTCGGGGATGCGCCGGGCGGCCGGAACGATGCGAGGGTCGGCGGTGAAGATGCCGTCCACGTCGGTGTAGATCTCGCAGACGTCCGCGCCGAGCGCGGCCGCGAGAGCGACCGCCGTGGTGTCCGAACCACCGCGGCCGAGCGTCGTGACGTCCTTGGAGTCCTGGGACACCCCCTGGAAGCCGGCCACGATCGCGATCAGGCCGTCGTCGAGGGCTCCGCGGATGCGGCCGGGCGTGACATCGATGATCCGGGCCTTGCCGTGGCTGCCGTCGGTGATCACGCCGGCCTGGGAGCCGGTGAAGGACCGCGCCTCATGACCCAGGTTGGCGATGGCCATGGCGAGCAACGCCATCGAGATGCGCTCTCCCGAGGTGAGCAGCATGTCGAGTTCACGTGCCGGCGGCAGGGGGGTGACCTGGTTGGCCAGATCGATCAGCTCGTCCGTCGTGTCCCCCATCGCGGACACCACGACGGCGACGTCATGTCCGTCGCGTTTGGTGTTGGCGATGCGTTGGGCGACGCGCTTGATGCTTTCCGCGTCCGCGACGGAGGAGCCACCGTACTTCTGCACGACTAGAGCCACGCGTGTGCACTCCTCGGTTCAGGCGTAGTTTGACGCGCCGAGTCTACCGAGGTCAGGGGCCTGCCCCGCGAAACGATATCCCGCTATGCGAGATTTGCGTCTTTCTAGGCAACACGCAGGAAACCTTTCGTCAACCCGCGACCTGTTCCTCCATGACGTCCAGCCGCGCACTCGCCGAAACCGCATAGAGGGCCCGCAGCGCCGCCCCGGCGTGGTTGCCCCAGTGGTTGAAGTAGCTGTACTGCCACCACCACAGCGCCTCGAGCTTGCGGTCGGCCTCGTAGTGCCGCCGGCCGTGCACCAGGTCACTGGCGACGTCGACGAGGTCGTCGGAGAGCCGGTAGGGCGTCGCCTCGGTGTCCTTGTACGGGTCGAAGACCTCCATGTAGTCGTCGACCTGCGTGAGGCGCTCGGCCAGCCCCTGGCGTACGGCGTCCAGGTCGGGGTCCTCACCGACGTCGGGCTCCCAGTTGTCCGGGAGGATGACGTCGGTGCTCGCGCCCAGGCGCGCCCCGGCCATCGCGATCTGGGAGACCTCGAGGAGCAGGTAGGGCACGGCGTGCTCGCCGGCCTCGCCCTTCGCCACGGCCTCGAGCCCGGCCATGTATGTGTCGACATGCTTCGCCACTCGATCGGCGAGCGTGGTCCAGCTGTTCTCAGACATCGAGCAGCCTCCGTCCTTCGAACGCACGGCCGAGTGTGACCTCGTCGGCGTATTCCAGGTCGCCCCCCACCGGCAGGCCACTGGCGAGCCGCGTGACGGTGAGACCCATCGGTTTCACGAGCCGGGCGAGATAGGTCGCGGTCGCCTCACCTTCGAGGTTCGGGTCGGTGGCCAAGATGAGCTCGGTCACCTCTCCGTCGGCGAGCCGCTGCATGAGCTCCCGGACCCGCAGATCGTCGGGGCCGACCCCCTCGATCGGGCTGATCGCACCGCCGAGCACGTGGTAGCGGCCGCGGAACTCGCGCGTCTTTTCGATCGCGACGACGTCCTTCGGCTCCTCGACCACGCAGATCACATGCAGGTCACGACGAGCATCCCGGCAGATCCGGCATTCCTCTGCCTCAGCCACATTACCGCATACTTTACAGAATCTGACTTTCTCTTTGACCTCCCGCAACGCCTCGGTCAGCCGCGAGACGTCCGCGGGGTCCGCCGCGAGCAGATGGAAGGCGATCCGCTGCGCGCTCTTCGGCCCGACGCCGGGCAGCCTGCCCAACTCGTCGATGAGGTTCTGAACGACCCCCTCGTACACGGCTCCCTCCCCTCTGTCGATGTTGTTCTGGGCGAAGATCGTAAGGTGTGCGGGGCCGGCTCGCCGGAGCCCGGCCCCGGTACGTCACAGGCCGGGCAGCCCGAGCCCGCCGGGCAGTCCTCCTCCGGGTCCGCCCCCGAGCCCGCCCAGTCCTTCGGTCAGCGGCCCCATCTTGGTCTCCTGCAGCCGCTGCGCCTCCTCGCCGGCGTTGTGGATCGCGGCGACCACCAGGTCGGCAACGGTCTCGGCGGTGTCCTGCGGGTCGCCCGGGTCGATCGCGGCCGGGTCGATGACGAGCTTGACCAGCTCGTTCTGGCCGTTCACCGTCGCCGTGACCAGCCCGCCTCCCGCGGTGCCCTCGATCTCGGCCTCCGCGAGCTCACGCTGCAAGTTGATGAGCTGCTCCTGCATCCGCTGCGCCTGCTGCAGCATCTGCTGGATATTCGGCTCGCCTCCGGGTTCCACGGCGTCTCCTCGTTCGATCGTCCGATGGCACGAGACTACGGGGTTCGCCGCCGATGCGGTACGCGCCCACCCGTGATCGAAATTCCGGTCATCTCCCGTGCCCGTGACCGCGCACGGCGGGCGGGACCTGCTCCTGGCGGCCGCCGGGATCAGAGTGGCCTACGGACGCGGCAAATGGGCTTAATCCCAAGGTCAAGCGTTGTCGATCTCCTGAATGACCTTTCCCCCGAGCACCTGCTCGATCAGCGCCATGCCGGTCAGCGCGCTGTCCGCGGCGGCGTCGGCGTCGCCTTCCGGATCGACCTCGTCGGCCTCGTCCATCGGCCCCGGCGGTGGCGGCACGTACCCGGGAGCGGCCGCCGGCGGCGGCGGCTCGGGCTGCCGGTGCTGCTGCTCGCGCGGCTCTCGGGGGGCGGGTTGCGCGGGGACCGAGGCACCCCAGCCGCCACCGGTGTCGGGCGGCGGCTGCGGCGGGCTCTGACGACCTCCGCCACCACCACCGCCGCCGTTGTCGAGGACCGCGTCGATGCGCCAGTCGACGCCGAGGATCTCCTTGAGCGCCTCACGGAGCACGGCGTCCTTGCCACCGGTGGTGAACCCGCGACGCTTCCCCTCGTTGGCGAACGCGAGGGTGAGGACGTTCCCGTCGAGCGAGGCGACCTCGACGCCTTCCATGAGCACGATCCAGGCGACCTTGCTGCGCTGCTTGACCTCGAGGATGTCGGCCCACATGCGGCGGATGGCGCCGACGTCGACGCCTCCGGGCTCTCCTTGCTGCTGCTCGCTCGGCTGCTGTGCGCTCGGCTGTTGCTCGGTCGGCTGCTGCCGGGCGGCGGGTTGCGTGGGGGCCGGCCAGCCGTCGTCGCCGTTCGCCTGGGAGCCTCCGCGTTCGCCGGCACGGGCGGCCTGCCCGGATCGGTTTTCGTCGCGTCCCGCCGGGGCCCGTTGTGCCGCGGGAGCGGCCGGAGAACCCCATGAGGCCGCCGCTGAGGCCACGGAGGGCGGACCCGCCGGAGCCTGCGAGCCTGAGGCCGGGGGAGCCTGCGAACCCGAGGCCGTCGGAGCCGCCGAGGCCGCGGGAGCCGAATCCGCCGAATGCGATCCCGCCGAACCCGAACCCGAACCCGCCGAGCCTGCCGAGCTCGCCGGGCCTGCCGCGCCCCCCGAAGCCGAAGGCGAGGAAACGGAAGACGAGCCCGAAGAGGCGGCTGCGGAGTTATCCACAGCCCCGCGCGTACCTTCCCGCGCGCCGCCACCGCGCTGGACAATGGAAGTGGGGTCGCCCCCCTGGGCGGGCGGGGGTTGTCTGTCTGCCTGGGCGGGCGCGGATTGTCTGTCCGCTTGGGCGGGCGCAGGTCGTCTGTCCGCTTGGGCGGGCGTGGGTTGTCTCTGTTCTCGGGTGGGTGGGGGCTGGCTTGCTCCGCGTGCGGTCGGGTCGGTGCGGGGTGCTTGGCCTGGGCCGTGGCGTTCGTCGCCCGGCTGCGGGGCCTGGGGGCGGCGGATCGGGGGCAGGTCCGCGGCCGGGGCGCCGTCGCCGATCGCCAGGCGACGTTCCAGGCGGTCGAGCCGGGTCAGGAGCGACGCCTCGTCGTCGTACGCTCCCGGCAGCAGGATCCGCGCGCAGATCAGTTCGAGCAGCAGCCGCGGTGCCGTCGCCCCGCGCATCTCCGTCAGGCCCGTGTGCAGCAGGTCCGCCGCGCGCGTCAGCTCGGCCAGGCCGAGCCTGGACACCTGCGCCTGCATGCGTTCGAGCTCATCCGGCGGCACGTCGAGCAGTCCGGTCGTCCCCGAGTCGGGCACGTTCGAGAGGATCACCAGGTCACGGAAGCGTTCGAGCAGGTCGGCCGCGAACCTCCGCGGGTCCTGCCCGCCCTCCATCACCCGGTCGATCGCGGCGAACACCGCCCCGCCGTCACGGCCGGCGATCGCGTCCACCACCTCGTCCAGCAGCGTCGCGTCGGTGTAGCCCAGCAGCGAGACCGCGCGGGCGTACGTGATGCCCTCCTCGCCGGCGCCCGCGAGGAGCTGGTCCAGGATCGACTCGGAGTCCCGCGCGGACCCGGCCCCGGCGCGTACGACGAGCGGGATCGCGGCCGGCTCGTACGGGACGTCCTCCTTCCGCAGGATCTCCTCGAGCAGCTCGCGCAGCGTGCCCGGCGGGATCAGGCGGAACGGATAGTGGTGCGTACGGGACCGGATCGTCCCGATGACCTTCTCCGGCTCGGTCGTCGCGAAGATGAACTTCAGGTGGGCCGGCGGCTCCTCGACGAGCTTCAGCAGCGCGTTGAACCCTTCGCGGGTCACCATGTGCGCCTCGTCGATGATGTAGATCTTGTAGCGCGCGGCCACGGGGGCGAAGAAGGCGCGTTCGCGCAGGTCGCGAGCGTCGTCCACACCACCGTGGGAGGCCGCGTCGATCTCGATCACGTCGATGTGCCCGGCGCCGGACGGCCCGAGCGCGATGCAGGACTCACACGCGCCACAGGGCTCGGGCGTCGGCCCCTGCTCGCAGTTCAGCGAACGCGCCAGGATGCGCGCGCTGGAGGTCTTCCCACAGCCACGCGGCC
Organism: Actinoallomurus acaciae; assembly: GCF_042429965.1. NCBI lineage: Bacteria > Bacillati > Actinomycetota > Actinomycetes > Streptosporangiales > Thermomonosporaceae > Actinoallomurus > Actinoallomurus acaciae. Next base: position 81,934 of record NZ_JBHLZP010000001.1, on the reverse strand, counting down.
CGCTGAACAGGTATGCGTGATTGATGCGCCCGTTACGCAACGCCTGCTGAAGCGGCTCGGCGACGTGTTCCTGCCCCTTGAGCTCGGCGAACGTCGCCGGCCGATACTTTCGGTATAGAGCCAGACTCATCGGGGGTCCGTCCTCGTCAGAAAGCAAAGGACCCCCCGCACACCCGCCAGAGCCTGCTTATCCTTGCTGCCTTCCGGCCCTGGGGAGGTTCACAGGATGACGCCATGCGAGGGGTCTCGACTGAGTCTATGGCATCCCGAGGACGTCTTCGGCCCGTACGCTCTCCTCGGTTCCAACGATCCTCGGGAGACCCACGAATGACGATCTTCCACATCGCCGAACGCCGCGACTGGGAGGCCGCCCGCGCCTCCGGCGGCCCGTACGAGATCTCGACTCGCGGCCAGACCCTCGCCGAGGTCGGCTTCATCCACGCGTCCCGGGACGAGGAACAGGTCCGTACGGTGCAGCGGGCGTTCTACGCGGACCTGGACGACCTGCTACTCCTCACGGTCGACCCGGAGGGCTTGGACGTACGCCACGAGGCGGTCGGCGACGATGTCTTCCCGCACATCTACGGCCCGCTCCCGATCGAGGCCGTCATCGATGTACGGCCGCTGCCACGAACCCGGTAGGCTTCTCCGCGGAGGATTCGCCTAGTGGCCTAGGGCGCACGCTTGGAAAGCGTGTTGGGGGCAACCCCTCGCGAGTTCGAATCTCGCATCCTCCGCCACACTGAACAGGCACAACGAAGGGTCCCGCTGATCATCAGCGGGACCCTTCGCATGCTTCTCAGTTCTCGTTGTCCTGATTTTTGTCCACAGTGGGTGTTTCCGGGGTTCCCCAGATGACACTGGCGATCTTCCGGGCCACGTCCTTGAGCATGGCATCCGGCACGTGGAGGTATCGCGCCCGCATGCGGGCGGAGGTGCCCGGCTCCCACCCCATGATCTGATCAATGACGCGGTCCGGGACACCGAGCAGCATGAGCACGGTGGTGGCCGTGTGCCGGGCGTCGTGAAGCCGACCGCCCCGGACGCGTGCGTCTTCGAGCAGCCGCTTCCAGTCGTGATAGTCCGTGTTCGGGCTCAGCGGGCCACCCAGCGGCTTGGTGAACACGTAGTCCGACTCGACCCACAGGTTCCCGGCTGCCTTGCGCTCCCGTGCTTGCTCCTCGGCATGCGAGCGGAGCATCGCCACCAGCGGGCCCGGCAGGGGCACCGCACGGCGGCCCGCTCTGGACTTGGCGTTCTTGGTCTCGCGCCGCACCTGTACCCGGTCCGGGCAGTACCCCGGCTTCCGGCCGCACGGTGAGGCTTCCGTGCACCCGTGCTCGTACCTGGGGCGCAGACGGTTCCGAGGCAGCTTGAGGTGCTCGTTATCCAGGTCGACATCAGCCCAGCGCAGTCCGAGCGTCTCGCCCTGTCGCAGGCCGAGCGCCAGCGCCAGCATCCAACGCGCGCTGTTCCGACGCTTGTTGACTTCGAGCAAAAGGCGCTGAACCTCTTCGAGGGAGTAGGGCTCTACCTCCGTCTCCTCTTCTTCCATCCGGGCGGTTTCGCCAACGCGGCGGCGTTCTTCGCCGCGTGACCACGCCGACCCGCAAGTCGTGATCCAGGCGTGCAAGATGAAGAACCTGGCCGTCCACCACAGCGTCCGGCTAAACAGCCGCGACGGCGCCGCCTAGGGCAAAGGAAAACCCGTGGAATCCCTCGAACAGTGGCTCACCCGACCGGAAGGCATGGCAACCCGACTCCGTGCCCTGCGTGCGCAAGCAGGCCTGTCCGGCAAACAACTCGCCGACGCCCACGATTGGCAGCAGTCGAAAGTATCTCGCATCGAGAACGGCAGGCAGATGCCATCCGTCACGGACATCGAAGCGTGGGCCCGGACATGCAATGCCGAATCCGAGATCGAAAGTCTTCTCCAGCAACGGCGCGAAGCCCGGATCGCTCACGCCACCTTCCAAAGCCGGATGCGGAAGGGACAGGCGCGGGTCCAAGAAAGCTACAACGAACTCGTCTCCAGCCCGAACACAATCCGCCACTTCGAGACGGCGTACGTGCCCGACCTCTTGCAGGTTCCCGACTACGCGCGCAGCGTCCTCACTGAAATGGTCTCACTGCACGGCCTCAAGAGAGACGATGTTGACGCGGCCGTACAAACCCGAATGCAGCGACAGCGGATGCTGTACGACTCCGATAAGAACTTCGAATTCCTGCTCGCCGAGCCTGTGCTTCGATGGCTGATCTGCCCGCCGGCCGTCATGCGAAGCCAGCTTGACCGCCTCCAGACCGTCATCGGCTTGGAGCGTGTCCGGTTCGGGATCGTCCCAATGGGAGTGGAACTCTCAACGACTCCCCAGAACAGCTTCCAGATCTACGCTGGAGACAACACGGTTGTCGCGGTCGAGACGTTTATCGGTGAGACGTTCCATCGTGACGACGAGGCTGCCGCGTACAGTAAGGCGCTCGATCGCATGTGGGAAGAAGCCGTTACCGGAGAACAGGCCCGAGAACTGATCATCGCAGCGACGAAGGACCTGGGGAAGGTATAGCCATACGAGAAATGACGCTGGGCCGTACCCGAGTCTTGGGTGCGGCCCAGCGTTCTCTTCGGCTTAGCCCGACCGGCAAATGGTGAGGCGGCGTTCGCGATAGGTGGCCTGGGCGTGGGACAGGCATGGGTCTGCGTGATCATGGAGTTCTCCACGCTCAGTGATCACCCGGAGGACCCGTGCCTGCCGTTGCGTCCTGCCTGCTCGAGCCCCTCTGGGACCAGTTCGCGGCGCTCCTGCCGGAACGCGAGGCGTTCGCCTCCAGCCACCCGCTCGGTTGCCACCGCCGCCCGATACCGGCCGCATGGCGTTCGAGCACATCGTGCTCGCCCTGGTCCACGGCTCTGGTTACGAGCGGATCGCCAGCCGAGCCAGGTCAGATCACGGTCAGGGCTCCGGCGTAGTCGCGAAAGCTTCCCGAGTGTCCGAATCGCGTCGCGCGTCGACAGAGGCCTCACCGGTGCGCCGAGACAAAGGTCAGTAGCGTCGCGGGCACTCTGGCAGGTCTCTGTACCGTCGACGACGAGAATCGGACATTCGAGCATCTATCGCGAGAACGCCGGAGCCCCGAGATCACGGTGCGCGTCGCCGTCTGTAATATGACCTCCGGAACCGACCGAACACGGGTTACATAATCTAGTCGGAGGCTATTGGTGACCAGGGTGCGGGCATGTTTGCCGCAGTAGCCCGACGGTTTTTCCGTTTTCCGCTTTCCGCGGTCGAGCACGGCTCAGAAAGAACTGCCTTGAAGGATGCGGTCCGGGCTCGACTTTTAACCGAACGGCGCATTGCCGCCGCGCCGCTCGAGCGGCACGTTCCGTTGCCACGACCGGACGAACTTCATTTCGAACGCGGTGCCGACGGGCTCATCGAATCGGTCAATGGCCGGTCCGTGGCCGACTTCATTGGCGACCTCACCTATGCACGCGCGAAGGAGTACCTGCGGCGCCGGGTGGCCCGAACCGACCTCGCATTCTCCGATCAGAAGGCCGGACCGGTCCTCTCCGTGCTCATGGACCGGAAGACCGGACGGTTGTACGAAGGCATCAACGACATGATCAGGGTTCCCGACGACCTGCATCCCGTCATGCAAAGTCGCTTGGAGAAACTCACCAGATGGTCGCATGACGTCGCCCCGTTCAACCACGGGTCAGCCCATCCGCCGGGTGAATTCCCACACTTTTCAGAGCCGGGCACCCACGCAGAGGTCATTGCGACGAGCAAAGCACTATGGGAGCGCACCGCCGACGGCGAGGTGGTCACACCGCAGACCGTAAGTGAATTCTATTTCGACAATCGATGGATCCGAGTGAAGGAAGGTCTTGAGCAGGCGCCTTGCTGCGCCAACTGCACGCACTTCTTGTATGACGTGCCGAACCCGGTGAAGTATTATGACAGGTATCCGAACGATAACGTGACTGTGGATAAATTTACCCCTCCGTACGCAGAATCGCGAGGATGACGAGGCCATGCGCATCACCATGGACGAACTCGAATATGACAACAGTCAGCGCAGACTTTATCGGGGAATCCCTTATACCGGGACGGCATGGGAGTTCTATGTGAATGGGGAGGTGATGACTGAGCAGACCTTCCACGAAGGTGTTCCGCATGGAGTTTCACGTGCGTACCGTCCTGGCGAGCGGATCGAGTCAGAACGGTGGCACAACTACGGCCGCCGAAACGGCCGGTGGCGAACCTGGCACGAGAACGGGCGACTCGCGGAGGAGCTGATCTACGAGCGGGGACACATCGTCTCGCGCGGCGCCTGGACCGAGGACGGGCGGCCGATTGACGACTGACGGAGGGTAGATCCGTCTTCGTATACGGCATCGAGTGGACCTGCAACGGAACCGGAGCGCATGCTTACTGTAAGACCGACCAGCGAATGGATCACTTCAGGCGTCGTGTGGCGGGGCGTTCGTCCCAGCGATAGCGGCTGGTCGCGTGTCGGAGGCCACCGAGCATTTCAGGCCCTGCTTACCCCGGTCAACGGGCGAACGTCCTGCTCGCTCGCCACCCGAGGGTGCCTTGGTGATGCATCCATCGACGGAGATCTCGGCCAGCCCCAGCCCGATCATGCGATCGTAGGCCTACAGTGCCAGAGCGTGGACCTGCTCGGCCACGCCCAGCTCGGCCCACTGTCTGACGCGGCCTCGGATGGCGCGGTCGGAGCATCCCGGGCTGGCGATCCGCTCGTAACCAGAGCCGTGGACCAGGGCGAGCACGATGTGCTCGAACGCCGTGCGGCCGGTATCGGGCGGCGGTGGCAACCGAGCGGGTGGCTGGAGGCGAACGCCTCGCGTTCCGGCCGGAGCGCCGCGAACCGGTCCCAGAGGGGCTCGAGCAGGCAGGACGCAACGGCAGGCACGGGCCCCCGGGTGATCACTGAGCGTGAGGGCGTTGGCCGCTCCTCCCGTTGTCCTGATCTTTGTCCAGTGCGCTGACGAACGCCACCGTTCGTCGCCGTACGCGCCCCTGTCCAAGCTGCCGCGCGAACGCTCACGACCGCCCCTGAACGATCACGTGGACAGTTAGAAAGCGTGTTGGGGGCAACCCCTCGCGAGTTCGAATCTCGCATCCTCCGTCACGCTGAGCAGGCATTACGTCGGTCGAATACCTCGCAGGTGCCGGCCCGACACGTTCCATCGCAGCTCATTTGATCCAGCGGAACAGCGGCTCGAGCACGTCGTCCCCGGCGAAGATCAGCCATGCAGGAACCCTGATGACTCGACCGACCGCGCAGGATTTCGCACCTTTTCCTCCGGACGGCAGGCCTGTCAGCAAGTCTCCTCGGGCATGTGTGAGGCGCAGGTGACGTGCCGGGTCCTCTCCATCTCGGCGACCGGTATCGATCAGTACCGCGGTGTTCTCGCCGTCGACGGTGAACAGCAAATCGACGGCATGCCCTCCGACCATCGCGGTGCGCTCCAGGTCAGTGATCCCACGCGTACCGAGGTACTCCTGAAGCCGGTCGGCGAGTTCTTCCTTGAGCGGAGTCGGTTCGGCGTCGGTGGAAGGAGCGGGGCCGCTGCCGTCGTCGACACCTCCCAGCACCGAGGATCGTTCCGCGAGCCGGGCCGGCAACCCCACTTGGCCCCGCCAGAACGCCAGGCTTCCCACCGTGATGAGTTGTGACCTGGCGCGCGTGACCGCGACGTTCCAGAGGTTGACCTGGCTTGCCACCCAATGCGTCGTCTCCGGAGGAGTGTTCGTCGTGGCCACCGGGCTCAGCACCATGACGTCCCGTTGCCCACCCTGGAAAGAGTGCACTGTGCCCACCCGCACCCGCTCGTCGCGCAACACCTTCGCCAAGGCGTCTCTATGTGCCTTGAAAGGCGTCACCACTCCGACGGTGGCATCGGCCGGGAGCCGGGCGAGCAGTTCCTCGACCACCTGCCGCACGCGGGCTGCCTCCGCGCTGTTGGTCCAAGAGATCCCACCCTGGCCCCGCGCCGATTCACCGTACGGAACGTCCACCCACCCCAGGACCGGTGCGGGCACTGACATGCCGATCGGGTCCAGGGCGGGAACCTGCCGCCGGACGTCGGTCAGCACTCTCAGTTGACCCGCGTAGCAGAAGCCATTGACCACATCCGCGATCTGTGGGTGGCACCGGTAGTGCTCGTCGAGAAGGTGCGCCTGATCCGCATGCTGGGCTGCGGCGTGATACGAGGAGTACACGTGATAGGCGAGCCGATGATCTTCAAGCTGTGCGGCGCTCAGTCGGGCATTGAGGCGAGCCTGCCGTTCCTGCTGCGGCGTGATCCCGGGGATGTGCCCCAACTGCATCGGGTCACCGATGATGAGGGCGCGGCGGCTACGGAAGAGCAGGGGCAACACCGAGGGGATCGAGCACTGGCTGGCCTCGTCGATGATGACGAGGTCGAAGAGCTTCGGTTTGAGTTCCAGTTGGCGCACCGAATGGGTGCTGATCGCCCATCCCTTGATGTGCTCCATCAGGTTCTTCTGGCTCTTCTGAAATCCTGAGCGCCGCCGCAGCGCCTGCAACCGCTGACTCATCAGGGACCGCGCCCGAAGCAGGTGCTCGGCAGAGATCGCCTGTGCCACCTCTGCCGACAGCTGTGCCAGGCCGGCGGCGGAGCTCAGGCGTGCCTGCTTCAGAGCCTCCTCATCGCGCGCGAGGTTTCGCGGTGCGAGTTCCCGCACCTCTCGCTCGACGGTCATCGCATCGGACAGAGCCTTGAGACGATCGATGGCCACCGGCCGTTCAGGCACCCAGCGCGGCAACACCGCGACGTCCACCGCGTCCGCGAAGGCCGACATGACGCGGCCTCTGCGCCACGATCCGAACCAGCGTGCTCTCAAAGCCTTCCGGGCTCGGTTTTCCCATCGCCGTAGAGCGGCATCGTCACCGCGCCAGGTCTCAGAGAGCAGCGCCGGAGACAAGCCCAGCTCCATGGCCTGTCGCCCGCGCCCCCGCAGAAGGCCAAGCAGGTGCTCCTCCTCGAGGACCTGGTGGGCCGCCTCTTCCCGGTACACGGCCGCCCGGGCATGCTCGTTCCGCAGATCACCGGCTGCGGTCGCCGCGCTCCGCCGTGGCTGTTGCGGGGGCCCGCTCAACAGCTCCTCCAGCTTCGTCGCCTCCCGCTCCCGGGCCTGGGCGTTGCCCGTCCGCATCAGCAAGCCCGGTGCGATGTCCTGGCAACGCTCGGCCACGACGTTGACCGCCTCGTTGTTCGTGGAGGCGACCAGCACCGTCTGTCCGGACGCGACGCACGTGGCGACGACTGACGTAACGACCTCGCTCTTGCCGGTTCCAGGTGGTCCGGTGGCCACGGTCAGCGGCCGCGTCATGGCCGAGGCAATGACGTGTTCCTGACTTTCGTTACATGGTCCAGGGGCGACCACGACCGGAGAGGCGGCCGGTCCTGCGACGTCCCCGCGGTTCAGCAACGCGTCCAGGGCCGTACCCGGAATCTGGGCGGTCCTGGATGACATCTCCCACAGGTTCTCCGTCAGTGCCTGGGTCGCGAGCTTGTCCACGCCCGAAGGCACGAGGAGCACCGCCGCGTTATGTGCGCCTCGCCGCAGTGTCTGCGTCACGGAACGATCGCTCAGCGCGGACGGGTCGAACGGCTCCAGTTCCGGCAGTGAAAGCTCGGCCAGGAGTTCCCGAACGGCGCGGAGCATCTGGTTTGCGTTGCCCTCCTGCCAGTTGGGCTGCCATCGCGAGATGAGGTCGGCGGCTTCTTCCTCCGAGAGCAGTTCCGTGACCAATCCGGTGTGCAGCGAAGGCACTCCGCTCGGCCACAGCGTTTCGCGGCCGTCCTCGTCTGGGGCGAGTTCCATCTGCTGGATCAGCAGCGGCGCCACCCGCATCTGAACCCGTTGCCGACCGTTCCCCCTATGGACGGGAAGCGTGATCGCCGGGTAGCCGTACCAGAACTCCCGGTGCGTGTCGCCCGTCTCGGATCCCGCGGCCGGGCTCAGGGCCGCCGGCGCCCGGAATGAGGAAGCGAGACCGGACTGAATCTCCTCCGGACCGCCGCCGAGCAGGAAGTATGAGGTGTCACGGCCGCTCTGCCGGTCGGGCATCATGCCCGCTCCCGCCTGGGCGCCTAGGCAGTGGACGTAGTACCGCAGCAGTCGCTGCCAGTCGATCTCGTCCCGATCGCTCAGAGAGGCGAGTTCTTTCGCCTTGAGCATGAGAGGCGACCGCTGCGCCGCTTCGACCGCCTCCCCTGACAGCGTCGGGAGCGCGACGGACCGGGCCACCGACCGCGCGAAAGGCAGAGTTCTGGTGGCGCGGATCGTGGACTTGGTGGGCCGTTGCTCCTCCGGGATCCCATTCCGGGCCATCTGCGTGGTGAGATAGTCGAAGAGATCATCCGGCGTGATCCAGCCGCTTTCTTTGATGCGCCCTGTGCGAAGGCCTTCCACGATCTCACCGGTGAACCTCGACGTGCCCAGGGAGGAACCGGGCGAAGCCATCGCCGATGCGGCTTGCAGGGCGTCGGAGGCGGTGATGAAGTACACGCCGGTCGGCCTCAAGAGCGTGCTGGCGGGCGCGGCGTCGTCATCCGCTTTCGACGCACCCTTGGCCGTCCATCCCTGCACCACAGAGCCACTGGAGCAGCAGTCCAACAGCACGATCTTCGAAGCGGCCCGGCACCCCTGAAGCATTCGTTCCAGGAACTCGGCCGGCACCGCCGTACCGGGCAGATCACGCGGGTCGGTGTCCCGGGTCAGAAAATAGAGCTGGTTGTCGGCCTCGCAGAACTCACCATGGCCACTGAAATACAGAAGAGCCATCTCACTCGGCTGACGATCTTCGAGGAATGTCTCAATGGCGTGCAGCATCTCCGCGCGGGTTGGCTCGGCCACCATCGCGCAGTCGTTGTACATCCCGATCTCGGTATTCTCCAGCACCGCCTGCATGTAATGCAGGTCCGCGCGGACGGACGGAAGATCAGGGTAGGCCTCGTTGCCGTAAGTCGATACGCCGATGAGCATGGCGTAACGGTCGTTGTCGTTCATCGAGGAATCAGTTCGTCGCCGCGCCGTCGTCCTTGCTACTCCGTTCGCCTGACTCTGGCGTCTCACCGGCGAGGAACCGCGCGATCTTCTCCGCGTCCTCTCGGGCCTCCCGGCCGCTGATACGCAGCGAGGCACCGTCGGATCGGGTGGCGATGATGGTCCGCTGCGGTACCCTCGCCAGCCAGATCTGGACGGCGGAAGCGATCAGAGAGCCTGCGCTGATCAGGAGTCCGACGGTGTCCGCCGACAACCCGCCCTTGTCTGTATCGCCGACGACACCGTGCCGACGTACGTCGAGCGCGGCCTCGGGGTCGAGCACAGCGATCTCGCCGAGCAGCTCGCGTGCTTCCCTGCGAGCTCGCAGCCGGTCGTCGTCCACCATGACGATCCGGTGTTGTCCATTCTTTTCTTCCCCCACGTCGCCCCCAGCCCTTGATATCGAACAAGGGTGTCAAGCGTAGGCATACTTCCCGTTCTCGGCACTCCATCAGACGGGATGGCGACTTTTGGACTGCATATAATTCGGTCAAGGGCCATTTCATTAGAGCCGCCCAGAGCATGTCGCCGGCGCCGTGCTCAGTCGGGGTCTGTGCTCGTCGGTAGCCACTGGAAGTCGTCGGTCTCGTTTCGGGCCGGGGCGAGCCAGCGCAGGTACGGGTCGGCGAGGGCGAGGAGGGCGGCCTCGCGGCGTTCGGAGTCGCGCAGGCTGGCGCCGACCAGATAAAGGGAGTTGCGCCGGGCCAAAGGGCCCTCCAGGGCGATCAGATCCTCAGCGGTCGCGACGAGGCCAGGGCCTTCCGCGAAGACCCATGCCACCGGACGGTGGGCGGCGGCCTGCTGGAGTTGGGCGGCGAAGGCCGCTCTGGCGTCGGCGGTGAGGTAGCTGAGCAGGGAGGCGGTGAAGACGACGATGGGCTCGCTTCCCGGCAGTTCCCCGAGCAGCCGGGCGGTGTCGGTCGTCGCGTCGCCAGGGACCACGTCCACGTTCGCGGTGGAGACAGCGAGGTCGATGGCGCCTTGCAGGACGGCGAGGTCACCGGTGTGCTCGGGCCAGATGAACGCCTCCAGCCAGGCACGGGCCTCGGGGTCGGTCAGGTCGACCGGGTGCTGGTCGATTCCCCGCCGGCAGGTGATCTCCGGGATCGGTCCGAGGAAACGCCCTGCCGGGGTGCCGCCGCGTACCTCACAGGTGATCGTCACCGGCGCGGTGTCTTCAGAGGATGTCTCCTGGCCGCCGATGCGGTAGCGGTAGCGGTCCAGGAGCAGGTTCAAGCCCGCGCTGGCACCCACCTCGACCAGGGCGACCGGGCCCCGCCAGTGCCGGTGCACGTGATCGAGGCCGAGGCGGAGAGCCACGCATCGGCGGATCTCGTTGGTCTGGGTGGACCTGGTGCGCAGGAGCCGGCCGAGTTCGTCGCGGTGCTCGGCGCAGAACGCGGCGAAGGCCGGCATGAGCCGGTCGTCGACCGCCCGTCGACCGCCGTGGATCGGGTAGTAACCGGCCAGCGCCGAGCCCGGGTTCGATGCCAGGAGCAGGTTCACCGCCGCGAACAGCAGGCTGGGCCGCCGCTGGTCGCCGGGGGTGGACATCAGCAGGTTCAGCAGGTCGTCGTTGCCGGCGACGCCCTCGCTCAGTGCCTCGTACACCGGGGAGCGGCCACGGCACTGCGTGGCCGCGAAGAACCGGAACAGGCGCCGGAGTCGCTCCACCTGGAAACCCGGTCCCTCTGCCACCGTCCGAACCTACCGCTGTGCCGGTTCGGACGTCACCGGCGGGTGCGGAGGATCCGGCCTCACCGGTCCGGCGGGCCCTCGCCCGCCACGTCCAGTACGGCCTTGCCGAGTATCCGCCGGGCGAACAGCGCCTCCGCCGCCTCCGGGGCCCGTTGCCACGGGCCGCGCCAGCCGATCTGCGGGTCGAGCAGGTCCCTGCTCAGCAGGCCGACGAGGTAGGTGAGATCGGCGTCGAACGGTGTGCGTACGACGAAGGGTTCCAGTCGCCGGCCGCCGCCCTTGAGGCGCTCGTTCTCGAAGTCGACCGTGGTCGCCTCCCCGGAGGCCCGTCCGATGCTGAGGGCGACGCCGCCGGGTCCGAGGAGGCCGAAGGCCTCGGCGAGGAGGGCGCCGCCCACGTTGTCGAGCACACCGAAGAGGGGTTCGCCGACGTCCGCCAAGCGGGTGACGACCTCCGCCGCGCCGAGTTCGAGCAACTTCTGCCCGCGGACGGGGTCGCCCACCGCGGCGACGACCTCGGCGCCCGCGCGGGCCGCCAGTTGTACGGCGAAGCGGCCCACGCCGCCCGAGGCTCCGGTGACGAGCACCCGGCGGCCGAGGACGGAGCCGAGCCCGCGTACGGCCTGAAGCGCGGTGACTCCCGCGGCCGGAAGAGCGGCCGCGGCGCCGAGGTCCACGGTGTCGGGCACGACGGCGAGGTCGGCGGTCTCCGCCACGCGACGTTCGGCCCAGCCGCCCTGCCAGCCGAAGGTCGTGACCCGGGTGCCGGGCGGAGGCCCGGAGCCGTCGGCCGCGGCCCGTACGACGACGCCCGCCGCGTCGCAGCCCGGGATGTCACCGGGCCGGCGCCGCTCGGCCATGTAGGCGAGTTCCCCGAAGTTGAGCGAGATCGTGTGGACCTCGACGACGACCTGCGAGTCGCCGGGGACCGGCTCGGCGACCTCCGCGAGGCGAAGCCCACGGGGCGCGTCGACGTCGTGCACCAGAGCACGCATGGCGATCCTTCCGGAATATGGTCAGCACGCCAGGTCAGCACGCCAGGTCGGCGTGCCGTTCGAGGAGTGCGATGGCGTCCGCCGTGACGCGGCGGACTGATCACCCCATCCTGTGGCGCAGCACGCGTACCCGTCCAAGACCCGCTGTAATACCTTTTGGCTATGGACCCGCACCTTCGCGACCTTCGGTACTTCGTCGCCGTGGCGGAAGAGCTCAGCTTCACCAAGGCCGCGACTGAGCGGCTCTTCATCTCCCAGCCCGCGCTGAGCCGGCAGATCCGCCGGTTGGAGACCTCGATGCGCGCCACGCTGTTCGAGCGCGACCGTCGCACGGTGCGGCTGACGACGGCGGGCGAGGTCCTGCTGGCCCAGGCCCGGCCGCTGCTCGCCCAGTGGGACGAGGCCCGCCGCGCCGTGGCCGAGGCCGCGACGACGCGGGACACGACGCTGCGGGTCGGGTTCCAGACCCGGATCGGCCGCGGGCTCATCCCCGGCGTCACCGCGAGGATGGCGGAGCTGCTGCCCGGGTGGAAGCTGGCCTTCCGCCAGGTCCCCTGGGGAGATGCCGGCGTGGGACTCGATGGATCCGATGTCGACGTCGCGATCGCGTGGTTGCCGCTGCCGGACACCGGGCGGCTCTCCTGGCGTGTGGTCGCGACCGAGGAGCGCTGGGTGGCGCTGCCCGCGAACCATCGCCTCGCCGGACGTCACGCCGTCACACTCACCGACCTCGCCGACGAGGCGTTCATCGCCCTGCCCGCCGCCGCGGGCCCGGCACGGCGGTTCTGGCTGGCCGCCGACGAGCGACAGACCGCGCCGAGAATCGCCACCGAGGCCGAGACGGCAGAGGAGACCTTCGAAGCCGTCGCCTCCGGCCTGGGCGTCGCGCTGCTGGCGGCGGGCAATGCGGAGATCTACCGGCGCGACGACGTGGTCTGCCGTCCCGTCGCAGGGCTTTCGGCCGGCGAACTCGCGGTCGCCTGGCGCACGAATGACGACCGGCAGGCCATCCGCGTCTTCGTCGACGCGTGCTTCCGGTGCCTGTGCGAGCCGAGCCGGCCATAGATCGTCTTTTTTTGAAGTATCGGCGTAGCGCGGATACAGCCTGCGAGCATTCGGCTGCTGGAAGTAGACGCCGTTGGACGGCGCGTTCAGAGACGAGGTAGCAGGCTTGTTCACAGCAGACCGGACCCCCCGTCCACGGGCGTTCGTGCCGGTGGCGACCGCGCTGATCGCCGGCGTGGCCCTCACCGGTTGCAAGTCGTCCGACACGGCGTCGAGCGCGTCCTCGCCGTCGCCGAAGGCCTCTGCGGCCTCGCCGAACGCGGTGGCCACGGTCCCGGCCGCTCCCGGCTCGGCGCCCGCGTCCGGCGCTCCCGATCAGGCCACCATCCAGAGCGCCATGACCCGTACGGTCGAGGCGGAGGATCCGACGACGCACTTCGCGCCTGTCGGCTCGCCGGCGACCGCGTCGGACCGGAACGGCGGCACCCTCACGGCCGTGATCGGACAGCGCACCCCGTCCGCCGACGGCAAGGGCCAACTCGTCTTCTTCTGGCAGGGAAACCGCTTCCTCGGCTGGGACGCCGAGACCGAGGCCATGTCCATCACGAAGGTCGCCGGAGGCAACGGGTACTTCACCGTCACCTACGTGCACTACGCCGCGCAGGACCCCGCCTGCTGCGCCTCGCTGCCTCCGGTCGACGTCACGTACGTCTGGCAGGACAACGACGGGTTCGTCCCGTCCGGTGGCACCCGGCCCACGTACGGCAGCCAGGTCCGGGTGAAGCTCAACCCCTGACGTACGTGCTGATCTCGATGAGGTTGTCGTCGGGGTCGCGCAGGTAGACGCTGAGGATCGGCCCGGTGGCGCCGGTGCGCGCCACCGGTCCCTCCTCGATCGGCACACCGTGCTCGGCCAGTTCCGCGACCACCCGGTCGATCGGCGTATCGGTGATCAGGCACAGGTCGGCGCTACCCGGTGTCGGGCGGGCGGCCTTGGGCTCGTACTCACGGCCCGCCGGGTGCAGGTTGATCTTGCTGCGCCCGAACGCGAGCGCCCGTCGTCCCTCGCCGAAGGTGACCTCCTCCATGCCCAGCACGCGTACGTAGAACCCGACCGTCGCCTCCATGTCGGCGACGGTCAGCACCAGATGGTCGAGCCGATCGATTCGCATCCGGCCAGTTCATCATCTGGCGGTGGACGGCGGCGTACGGGCCACCCTCACACGGGTCGACCCGGAACGGATGAGCGGCACGAACGCCACGAGCATCAACAGCCCGCCCACGGGCACCAGGTCCAGGTCCACGGCCGAGGCCAGAGTCGCCAGCAGGACCGCGAACGGCACCCACACCGGGGCGGCCCTCCGCGCCGCCAGGTGGGCGACCGCGACCAGCAGGCCGACGTAGAACAGCGGCGGACCGGCGTCGTACACGGCCAGGGCGACTCCCGGCACCTGGCGCACCCGATCGAACATCGGTCCCATCGCGGCGTGGTCGCCGGCTCGCAGGCCGACGACGATGTCGATGGTGATCTGCGCCATGGCCAGGCCCGCGCCGGTGAGGCCGATCGCGGTGGTGGCCGTGGCGAGGCGCCCGCCACCGGCCAGCCGCCGCAGCGTCAGCAGCACGGGCACGAACAGCACCAGGGCCCCGAGGAAGGCGAGGTGCCCGGTGGTCCAGGCCGGTCCGGGGCCCCGTTCTCCGTCCCACCCGTCGGCCAGACGGATCAGCCCGTAGGCGGTGAGCAGGACCGGAGCGGCGAGAAAGGCAACGCGTGCGTTCATGCCGGCAAGCCTCGTCTCCGCGCGTCATCCGGACATCGCCGACGCAGGCGATTCTTCGTCTCCCCCGCAAGAGCGATCTCACCGGCGCGAGGCGTACGGCCACCCTCACGCCGCCCTCTCGAGTCACGTTGGGGATGCTGGTCAGGTGCACCCAGGGAGGGATCCGCGATGAACAACAGCCGTCCTCCGTTCCCGCCGTTCACCAAACAGAGCGCGGAGCAAAAGGTCCAGGCCGCCGAAGACGCCTGGAACACCCGGGACCCGGCCAAAGTGGCCCTCGCCTACACCGAGGACTCGGTCTGGCGTAACCGGGACGCCTTCTTGGAGGGGCGTGAGGCGATCGAGGAGTTCCTCACCGCCAAGTGGCGGCGTGAGCTGGACTACGCGCTGCGCAAGGAGCTGTGGGCGTTCGACGGCAACCGGATCGCGGTGCGGTTTCAGTACGAGTGCCACGACGCCGACGGCCGGTGGTGGCGCAGCTACGGCAACGAGCTGTGGGAGTTCAGCGAGAACGGCCTGATGTGCCGCCGGGAGGCCAGCATCAACGACGTGCGGATCGAGGAGGGCGACCGCCGCATCTTCGGCCCGCGCCCGAAGAGCGAGTACGGCATCCCGTTCCCGATCCGGTGACAAATCGTTTGCCGCCCGGCCGCGTGGATGGTCGGGTGGGCCGCATGAATCCCGGAACGCTGCTGGCCGCCTTCAATGAGCAGGTACGACGCCGGCCACGGCCCGTTGACGGACACGTCGAGGACGACGGCGACGTCATCCGTACGGTGTCGGCGGGCGACGGCTGGAACGGCGTCGAGTGGGCCGCTCTCACCTCCGCCAACGCCGACGCCCGGATCCAGGCACAGATCCGGCGGTTCGCCGAGGTCGGCCGGCCCTGGGAGTGGAAGCACTACTCCTACGACCAGCCGGACGACCTTCGAGAACGTCTCGTCGCCGCGGGCCTGACCCCGGAGGAGGACGAGACGCTGCTCGTCGGGGCGATCGCCGACCTGGATCTCCAGGCGCGCCCGCCGGCCGGCGTCGAACTGCGCGCCGTCGACGACCGGCGCGACCTCGACGCCCTCATCGCGGTGCACGACGAGGTCTTCGGCGGCCGTCACCCGAGTGGTCCGCTGGCGGCCGCGCTGGAGGACGGCATGGCGGCGGCCGTGATCGCCTGGGCCGGTGAGACGCCGGTCTCGGCCGCGCGTGTGGAGTTCCAGCCCGGTACGGAGTTCGCCGGGCTGTGGGGCGGCGGCACCCTGCCGGCCTGGCGCGGCCGGGGCGTGTTCCGCTCCCTGGTCGCGTACCGCGCCGCGCTCGCGCGGCAGGCGGGATACCGCTACCTCCAGGTGGACGCGACCGCGGCCAGCCGCCCGATCCTGCGCCGCCTGGGCTTCACCGAACTCGCCACGACGACCCCGTTCACCCATCCGGGCCGGTGAACGAAGAAACCCGTCTGCGGGTTTGCGGGATCGCGGGCGGTTCGTCCCTGTCGTGAACGCCGGCGGTACGGCGCCGGGGTGGATCGGTGGCGGCCGAGCCCTCTACCTGGCGCCCGAGGCGATCATGGCCGGACGGCTGCCGCGCTGATGCCGTGCTCGCCCTGCCGGCGCGGCGCCGTACGCCGGACCGTCCTGACGCGACGCGGCGACACCTATTGTCCGTCTCCGTGATTAATGCATTACTATCAGTGAGAAAGATCTTCCTCCCCCGGGAAAGGACCCCCTCCCATGGAGGACACACGACGCAGCCCGACGGTCCGGCGACGACGTCTCGCCCGGGAGCTTCGCCGCCTCCGCGAAGCCGCCGGACTCACCGCCGATGAGGCGACCCGGCAGCTCGAATGGGCCGCCGGAAAGGTCAACAAGCTCGAACGCGCCCAGGCCGTACGCCCGCGCGTGACCGACATTCGGGCGATGCTCGACCTGTACGGCCTGACCGAGGAGACCAAGCGCGAGGCGCTGCTCGACCTGACCCGCGAGGCACGCCAGCGCGGCTGGTGGGCGGCGTACGGGCCGCTGTCGGACACCTACACGGAGTTCGAGAGCGAGGCCCGGAAGATCAGCACGTTCGAGCTGTCGGTCATCCCGGGCCTGCTTCAGACGCCGGCGTACGCGCGGGCACTGCAGCGCGGGTGGCTGCTGCGCGACGAGAAGGAGATCGACCGCCTGGTCGAGTTGCGGATGCGACGGCAGAAGCTGCTGACGTTCGACAACCCGCCGCGACTGTGGGCGATCATCGACGAGAGCGCGGTGAACCGGCCGTTCGGCTCGGAGGAGACCAAGCGCGAACAGCTCCAGCGACTGATTGACACCGGCCCGCTCGAGCACATCGATATCCAGATCCTGCCGGTGACCGTCGGCTTCCATCCAGGCCTGTCGGGGTCGTTCGTAATCTTGGACTATGACCAGGATCCCAGCCTCATCTACCGCGAGATCTCGCCGAGCAGCGTCTATCTGGAGGGGTCGGACCAGGTAGAAGAACGCCGCCGAGTCTTCGAGCACCTGAGCGCCGCGGCGCTCGGACCGGAGGAGTCGATCGCCTATCTGCGTCGATTGACCGAAAGATCCTGAAGAGGTAGCGCCTGTGCCCGACCAGCCCAGCCTCGAGTGGCGTACGAGCACCCACAGCCAGGGAGGTGACGGCAACTGCGTCGAGGTCGCCGTCGCCTCCGGCCGGGAACTCGCACCGTCCTGACCCCGGCGTGACAAGGCTCCCAGGCAGGTTCCTGGGGGCCTTCTCTCGTACCGGGGGCTGTGGTCCCCCGGCCTCGCTGGGCGGCTCCGTGTCCATTCTGTTGCCTGACGGGTGTTTGATCACTTTTCTAGCGGAGATCTCTGGTGCATCTCGGGGGAGACGTTCGACCCTGTGGAGGAAAAAGATGCTCGCCATAGTCGCCGCCATCTGCTTCGCCGTCGCTCTGCTCTGCGACTGGCTCGGCACCGGCTCTGACTTCTTCAACTACCAGACCCTCGACACACTCGGATTCCTGCTGATCGCGCTCCACCTGGCCGGTTTCGGAGCCCGCTACGACTGGCGGGGCCGCAGCCACGCATGGCGATCCAGACGACGCTGACAACGGCCGAAAAGATCATCAACGCGGGCCGGTGTCCGTACGGACGCCGGCCCCTGTGATTCGTATGCCACACAACGGCTTATCGGCGAAAAGTGATGCAGACCAGGACCGCAACAAGTGGCGTGATCACCGGCATCGCCGCCTAAACTGCTTGACGTGATCTTCAAGGCCGTGGGCGAGGGACGTCCTTACCCGGAGCACAACCTCAGTTCACGTGACTGGGCGAATGTTCCGCCGCGTCAGGTGCGCCTCGATCAATTGATCACCACGAAAGCCGGGCTCGATCTCAACTCGCTGCTCGCCGAGGACTCCACGTTCTACGGCGACCTGTTCCCCCACGTCGTGCAGTGGCGTGGGCAGCTCTACCTCGAAGACGGCCTCCACCGGGCGCTGCGTGCCGCCCTGCAACAGCGCGTCATCCTGCACGCACGGGTCCTCGACCTGGATGTGGTCGACGTCGCGCCCCCGCCAGGACCTAGATCTGGGCCGTCACCCACGTGAACATCTTCGGGAACGCCGCCCGCCACGCGACGTAGTTGTGCTGGCCCCCCTTGATCACCAGGAACGGCGCCTGCGGCTGGTACTGCTTCACCAGGTCCATGAACGCCCGTGCCTGCACCATGTCGCTCTGCGCGGCGTTGCCCGACATCACCCAGAACCGCGGCAGCGGCGTCGGCGGCACCGCGCGGGCCAGGATCTTCAACGGAGAGTTCGCGGCGCGCAGCGACCGGTCCCCGGCGAACGGGTCCACCGCCTGCGGCAGCCGGTTGGTGCGCAGCGGCTCGAAGTAGCCGCTCAGCGCCGCGGCCGCGCCGTACCGGTCGGGATGGCGCAGCGCGAGGTTGGCCGCGCAGAACCCTCCTTCGGAGAACCCCGCGATGCCCCACGCCGGCCCGGGACGCTGCACCCGCAGCCGCCCGGCGACGTCATCCGGGACGTCCGTCGCGAGGTAGGTCTCGTCCTGCTCTCCATGGACGGTGTTCAGACACTGGGTGGACCGGTCGAGGCCGCCGTCGGCATCCGGGATGACCAGGACGACCGGCTTGGCCTTGTGCTGGCTGATCAGCTTGCGGAGCATGCCCGAGATCTTCAGCCGCCCCTCGTAGTCTCCCGGGGTGCCCGGGGAGCCGTGGATCAGCTCGACGACGGGGAAACGCTCGGTGGTGTACGGCTTCTGGAAGTACTGCGGCGGGAGGTAGACCACGCCCTGGCGGCTGACCCGGCTCTGGGGCCCGGGCAGCGTGGTCTCCATCGCGAAGCCGTTCTTGCGCGCCTGCCGCTTGCGTACGGCCTCGCGCAGGACCTGGTCGAGCCGACCGTCCAGGTCGGGCACCCGCGCCACACTCGCCGGCGCCTGGTTGGTGAGGTCACGCCAAGCGTCGTCCCAGCTGTCGTAGTAGCCGTAGAAGTCGTTGACCAGCGCGACACCGAACACCATCGCCGGCGGAAACGCGAGCGCACCGGCCACGACCTTGAGCGCCAGATGCCGAACCCGGGTGAGCCAGAACAGCGCAGCCGCGAACAACACCAGGAGCACGGCGAAGACGGCAAAGCCCTGCGGACCAAACATCGATCCTCCTCCGGCCGACAATCCGGACCACACCGGACGAAGGGCCAGGTCACCTGACCCGCGCACCGTACCGCTCTGGTCAGGATGACGTCCGCAAGAGCGGGTTAGATCCCCAACGAGCCCATTCCGATCGTCAAACTTTCTTTACCGAGAGTAATCGCGTTGTCGCGTTTACGTCACCAAAGCCCGACAATCACGTTGCGCCCGGCCGGTCACGAAGCCTGTGGTGGGTGGCGGAACTGCGCTCTCCCGGTGCGTTAGGGGACGTTGCGGCGCTCGGGTGGCATGGGGCGGACGGAGCCCGCTGCCGGTCTTCTGCCGCCTCCGGCAGAACCCGCCTGGTCCCTTCCGCTGCCTCCGGCACGAACCCTGCGTGGTTATCCACAGCCAAGTCGCGGTCTTCCGCTGGAGCATTCGAGCCCTTGACAATGGAAGTGGGCTGGAGCCCCCGTGGCGGGCGGGGAGTCTCTTGCGGGCGGGGAGTCTCTTGCGGGCGGGGAGTCCCCCTCGGACAGGGAGTCCCCCTCGGACAGGGAGTGCCTTCCCGGCGGGGAGTGCTTCCCGTCGGCCGGTCTTGCCCGCGAGTGGGCGAACGCACCCGCGGAACCTGCACCTGAAGACGGCGGGCTATGGCGTGTTTCACGAGTTGGCTGGAACGGACCTTGTCTCCGCGCCGCCGCGTCATCGATCATGCCGATGTGACATGGACGCCAGCGCCTGCCGATGCCGAGGTCATGGCTCGCCGTACCGTACTCGCCGCGGCCGTGAGGGACGAGTTGGCTGCTGCCGGACTGCCCCTGGTACCGCAGGACGGCAACCCGGCGGTCGGCGCCGGGGCGCATGTGTACGTCGACTCCCTCGACGATGAGAGCGGAGGCGGTGTCTTCGTCGAGTGGAGAGTGCACTTCGTGTTGAGCTCCGCCGCCCTGGACGCCCTCAGCGCCGGCGGTCAGGCAAGCGACCCTGCCATCCGGTTCGCAGGCAGGGCCAAGGGCGCGATGCAGGACGCGATCGCCGAGATCCTGTCAGCGGCCGGCTACACCGTGGCAAAAGACGTCAACGACCTAACGCCCTACCAACTCATGGTGAGGGAGCGCCACCCCAGCCCGTCGTGGCGAGATTGGCTGCACGCCCAGACCGAACACCGCGAAGAGACCCTCAGAACGACGCTCCACAACCGCACACCAGACGATGAAGACGATCCGCCATGATCACACCCACCCGTCGACGGCGACGATGCGCGCCCATCACATAGGGCAACCACGGGAAATGGTGCACTGATACGGCAGGCGCAACGAGAAAGCCCGAGGCGAGACAAGCGAGGAGACAGCACCCCCGTCCGTCCGACCGCAACCACCGATCGCGGGGGCTCCGGGGGCTCGGCCCCCGGGAGAAAGGAGCGGGCCCACCGGCGAAGCCGCCCAAAGCGGCAAGCAGGTAGGCCCGAGACCGCGGTGGAGGTGGGATTTGAACCCACGGATGAGTTGCCCCATCACACGCTTTCGAGGCGTGCGCCCTCGGCCACTAGGCGACTCCACCAAGAGGGGAGCCTACCGGAAGCGACGGCCTCCTCAGTCCCGTCGCCGGGCGAAGAATTCGGTCAGGAGGGCCCCGCACTCCTCCGCGAGGACGCCGGCGACGACTTCGGGGCGGTGGTTGAGCCGCCGGTCGCGTACGACGTCCCAGAGCGAGCCCACCGCGCCGGCCTTGGGGTCGATGGCGCCGTACACGATGCGGTCGACGCGGGCGAGCACCGCGGCGCCGGCGCACATCGTGCAGGGTTCGAGGGTGACCACCAGGGTGCAGCCGGTGAGCCGCCACTCACCGAGGCGTGCCGCCGCCCGGCGGAGCGCGATGATCTCCGCGTGGGCGGTCGGGTCGCCGGTGCGTTCGCGTTCGTTGCGGCCGGAGCCGGCGAGACGGCCGGAGGCGTCGAGGACCACGGCGCCGATCGGCACGTCGCCGGCGGCCATGCGTGCTTCGCGCAGGGCGAGGCGCATCGCGTCGCGCATGTCCGGCTCGCGCATCGGCGGCTACCGGAGGCGGTCGTATTCCTCGGCGAATCCGGCCCGCTCGGCGATGTCCGAGAGTGCGTCGCCGGGGAGCGTGCGTTCGCCCAACTCGGTCAGTGCGGCGGGGGCGGTGCCAAGGTCGGACAGGAGACCGGCGTCGCCGACGGGGTCGTCGGTGGGCGTCTCTTCGACGTCGCCGATCTGCTCGTGGAGCATGCGTGCGAGGTCGCTGCCGAGGGTCGCCCTGGGGTCGGAGAGGAAGACGCGGGGGTCCTCGCCGTCGTCGAGGCGCACGACGGCGAACCATTCGTCCTCTTCCTCGATGAGGAGGAGGACCGTGTCGCCCGCCGTTTCGACGGCGGTCTCGCGCATGATGTCGGTGATGTCGTCGACACCGGCGACCTCGGTGAGGTCGGTCTCGGTCCCGATCCATCCGGCGTCGCTGCGTGCGAAGGCCACGGAGAAGTACGGCACGCCTTCATTGTCTCCAAAAGACGGCGGTTATTCGATCGCGCGCTCGAAAGCGGCTCCGAATCCGAGGCGTGCGGCGATGCTGGAGAGCATCTCGTCGGGGTAGAGATCGAGGTCGCCGGAGAGCGCTCCGAGCTCCATCTCGTCCAGGCCGAGATCCGCGAAGATCGACATGTCGCCGGCCGGGAGCACCTGGTCGATGTCCTCGTCGTCGGGGATGTCGAGTTCGAGGTACTCCACGACCTGTCCCGCGAGCGGCCAGTCGAGGGAGGCCGTGACGTCGGACAGGTAGACCATCACCTCGTCCGCCAGCACCCGCAGTGCGACGAAGAAGTCGTCGCCGATCGCGGCCAGCCCGATCGTGCCCGCCATGCTGGGCTGTTGCCGGAGGGCGTGGATCAGCCCTGCCAGGTCCTCGGTCAACGCGATGGGAAGCTGTTCGACTTCCCAGGCGTCGTCTTCTCGGGAGACCACGACAGCGAAGTCCGCCGTGTCCAGTTCCGTCATCTTCACCCCACCGCCGCGCGTCCTGCTCGGGCATCTTGGCAGATGTGGGGCTGCCGTACTCACGGCACGGGGAAACCCGGGGGCATCAACGCCTCTAGTTGGCGCGGAACGTACGCATGCGAAGCGCGGCCCGGGTGCGCTCCTGGCGCCATCGCCGGGGCATGACGCGCTTGCGGAGTTCGCGCGCCTCCGCCAGCTCTCGCAGGAACACCGCCCGGCGGCGAAGCCGATCCCTTGCCTCCTCAGGACTCATGCGATCGTCCATGCGAGGTACGTTCCCCATGCTCAGGTATCCATTCGGCTACCGTGATCCGATATGAGAACCCTGGTGGCCGATCACCCCCTTGTCGCCCACAAGCTCACGACTCTTCGCGACGAGACGACAGACTCCCCGACATTTCGCCGCCTGGCCGACGAGCTCGTGACGCTCCTCGCGTACGAGGCGACCCGTGACGTACGCGTCGCGGATGTGACAGTGAACACACCGGTCGGACCGGCCGAGGGGGTGCGTCTGACCCGCCCGCAGCCGCTCGTGGTCCCGATCCTGCGCGCGGGCCTCGGCATGCTGGACGGCATGACCCGGCTGCTGCCGACGGCCGAGGTGGGCTTCCTGGGCATGGTCCGCGACGAGGGCACGCTGAAGGCCACGACGTACGCGACGCGCCTGCCGGACGATCTTTCGGGCCGCCAGTGCTACGTGCTGGACCCCATGCTGGCGACCGGCGGCACGCTGGCGGCGGCCGTCCAACTGCTCTTGAACCGCGGCGCGGACGACGTCACCGCGATCTGCCTCCTGGCGGCGCCGGAGGGCATCGCGCACATGGAGGAGTCCTTGGCGGGCCGTACGGTGCCGGTGCGCATCGTGACGGCCGCGATCGACTCCCACCTCAACGAGTCCGGCTTCATCGTGCCCGGCCTCGGCGACGCGGGTGACCGCCTGTACGGCGTCGTCTGACCGCCGGGGAGGACACCGTCCGGGGGCGGATGGACGCTCATCCGCCCGGGTGGGTTGTCCCGCCCGTTCCCATGGCCGGTCAAGGCCACGTCCAGGGGCTTTCCGCCCGCCCCGCACCCTCTCGCCCGCCTCCGAGCCGGTCGTTGGAACGGTCCGCCCCGCGCGGCCGGTTCAGGCCAATTTCGTGACACTCCGTGACGCCTCCGCGACCGGCTTGAGGGGGACGCGTTCAAGATCCGTACGCGGAGGGTAATAGCCTGCTACGGATTGTGACCGATTCCCGGGCGGCGTTGTCGCGGCCGCGGCGGGCTGATGCGGAGAGTGTCATGGCGTGGACGTTTGAGACGGTCGCCGAAAATCTCGCGGAGGAGTTCGGCGAGGTGCATCCGGCCGAGATGGTCATCCGATGTGTCGAGGCGGCGCGCCACAGTGCCGAGGAAGTCATCGGCGAAGCCTCCCCTGAGCTGGTCGAACGCATCGCGCGCAAGCACCTGGAAGTGCTCGCCCTGGCGGCCGCGGAGGGACACGGCGGCGCCTGATCCACCCGACCGCCTCTTGACAAGGCCGATTCGGCCCGCAGATACGGTCACGAACCTCTTTGCAGCCCTGCTCCACGGCTGGTGTACTACTTGAGTTGGGTCAGTGCGTCAGGGCTTCGGGAGGCAAGTCCCTTGAAGAAGTACCTCACTTGGGCACTGGGGATCTTCGTGGTCTTCTACCTGCTCAATTCCCCAAGCGGGGCCGCGCGCATCGTTCACAACGCGGCCGGCAGCCTCGCATCGGCCGGTAACTCCCTGTCGCGCTTCGTCAACGCGCTATGAGGCTCGTAACCCCCGGCGACTCGGCGCCGGCATCGATTCACCGTTACCTGCTGCCCCACGAGCAGCAGGTGATCACCGTACGACGGCATCCGGCCGTTCTGATGACCCCCATCGCCTTCGTCCTGGGCGGGCTGGTGGTCGCGGGCGTGCTGAGCAATGTGGTCGTCGGGAGCAACGGTTCGCTGGTCAACTGGATCTGGTGGGCCTGGCTGGTGCTGCTCGCCTGGTTCGTCTGGAAGGTCGCGACGTGGTCGGTGGACTACTTCGTGATCACCAACCAGCGCATGCTCCTGACCACCGGCCTGCTCACACGTAAGGTCGCCATGATGCCGTTGTCCAAAGTCACCGACATGAGCTTTCAGCGGTCCATGAGCGGCCGCATGCTCGGCTATGGCGAGTTCGTCCTCGAGTCGGCCGGTCAGGACCAAGCCTTCCGCGTTGTTAGTTACCTCCCGTATCCTGAACAGCTGTACCTAGAGGTCTGCAGCATGATCTTTCCAACGAGCGATTCTTCGGACGACTGATCTCTACTGGGTAACTTGACCCGGACTCCTACACCTTGTCCAAGTTGTTTGGGTTACCCTCCTTGTGTGAGGTAGTGCTACTCACAATCAGGTCGTAACCCAATCCGCGTGTAGCCCTTCGGTAAGTGAGACGTGATGCCGGGTCAAGGAAGCGTTGGTGAGCGAGTCCGTAACCTGCGCCTGAGTAAGCACCTCTCTCAGGCGCAGCTTGCCGGGACCGAGTTGTCCGACAGTTACATCTCGTTGATCGAGTCCGGGAAGCGCACCCCGACTCCCGCCGTCGTACGGCTGCTCGCCAGCCGGCTGGGCTGCTTGCCGGAATACCTCTCTGAGGGCATCGAGCCCGAAGAGCGTCTGCATCTACAGGTCCGCGCGCGCCACGCCGAGCTGGCGCTCCTCGGGGGCGACGCCGACCAGTCCCTGGCGTGGTTCGACGAGATCCTCGACGCGGTCGACAACGACCCGGAGCTGATGAAGCGCGCCCGGTGGGGTCGCGCACGCGCTCTGGAGACCATGGGCCGCGGCGAAGAGGCGATCAAGGCCCTTGAGGAGCTGCGCGAGGAGGCCACGCGCGACCGTGGCCGCACCGGCTGGCTGCCGGTGACGATCGTGCTGGCCCGTTGCTACCGCGCCGCCGGCGACCTCGGCCGCACGCTCGCGCTCGGTGAGTCCGCGCTGAACCGCCTGGCCGACCTCCGCCTGCTCGGCGGCGAGGACGCCGCCGAGATCGGCCGCACGCTCATCGCGACCTACCTCGACCGCGGCGAGCCCGCGCCGGCGCACGAGCTGGCCGAGCGGCTCCTGGCCGCCGGTGAGCCCGACGCGTCCGTGATGATCACCGCCTACGTCGAGGCGAGCCGGCAGGCCCTCGAAGAGGGTGAGGGCGGCGAGTCGCTGTACCTCGCCGAGCAGGCGCTCGCGCTGCACGCCGGCGGCGACCAGGCCAAGGCCCACGCCCGCCTGCGCGTCACCGCCGCCCGTACGCTCCTGCCCTCCGGCGCCTCCCCGATGGACGCGGGCAAGGCGCTCGAGCTCCTCAGCGACGCCGAGCCGATCCTCAGCGGCATGGACGCGGCCGAGTGTCGGATCGAGATGGCCCGCTCGAAGGTGCTGCTCGGCGAGCCGGCGACCGCCGTCCGCATCGCCGACGGCGTGCTGGCCGACCTCACCGCCGAGCCGCGGGCGACGGTAACGACGATCCGCGCCCGGCTGATGCTCGCGCAGGCGCTCATCGCCGACGGAGACCGCGAGAAGGCGCTCACCGCCCTGCGCGCGGCCCGCGACGAGCTGGCCGGCCTGGAGGCCTCGCGGGCCACCGCGCGGGTCTGGCGGGAGCTGGGCGACCTGTTCGGCACGGCCGAGGACTCCACCGCGATGATGGACGCCTACCGCAAGGCGCTGGAGTCGGCCGGTCTGCGGTCCAGCCCGCAGCACTCCGACATCGTCGTCAACCTGCGATAGCGCGGGCCCTCGGCCCGAAGCGCCAGAGCGGCCGGAGCCGTACGCGCACGCGCGATCGTGCCCGTCAGCCCGACGTGACGAGCCCGACGCCGGCCACCGCGACGACGAGGCCGACGCGCTGGATCGGCCGGAGCCGTTCGCCGTACACCAGCCGCGCCAGCAGGACGGTGCTCGCCGGGTAGAGCGAGCTGAGCACGCCCGCGATGCTCAGCATGCCGGCGCGCGACGCCAGGACGTACAGCGCGTTGCCGAGGACGTCCAGCGACCCGGCCAGCAGCGCGACGCCGGCGGTGACGCGGTCGTGCAACGGCGGCCGGCCGCCGGTCACCAGCGCGGCGATGACGACGATCACCACGCCGACCGCCTTGGAGGCGACGAGGGGCCACAGCGTGCCGTCGTCGCCCTGCTGGATGAGCACGAAGAACGCCCCGAACCCCGTGCCGGCGAGCACGGCCAGCAGCGGGCCGCGCAGCCCCGTGCGGGCCTGCTGTCCGTTCGGCTCGATGCTGACGAAGCAGATGGCGACCAGGCACAGCACGATCCCGGCGACGGCCGTGGGCGACAGGCGGTCGCCCTTGGCCACCCCGACGACGGCGGGCACGACGGCGGCCATCAGCCCCGAGACCGGGGCGACCACGCTCATCGGCCCCTGCGCCAGCGCACGGTAGAAGACCAGCAGGGCGCCGCCGCCCGCCAGGCCGGAGGCGACGCCCCACGCGAGGGCGCCGCCGCTCGATCCGTCGCCGAACGCCAGGGCCACGGCCAGCAGGAGCACGAGCCCGGCGGGCAGGCTGAGGGTCAGGACCCCGGTCGAGCCGGCGCGCCGCGACGCCGCTCCGCCGCAGAAGTCGCCGGCGCCGAAGACGATCGCGGAGCTGAGCGCGAGTGCGATGATCATGGCTCGATCAGCCGGGTGGCGATGGTGGCCCCGGGAGTGATCGCGCGCAGCAGGCCGGCCAGCTCGTCGCCGGCCTCGATCAGCCGGTCGAGCGAGTACGGCTCGAGCCGTTCCAGGATGAACAGGGCGTTCTTGGTCTGCTCGGTGATGTGCGTGCGCATGCACTGGCGCCAGTTCCAACGCCGGCAGGTGACGCCCGCGTCGTCGCGCCAGACCACCTCGCCCGGCTCGGGGTGCTCGACGACCGGTTCGCCGTCCTTGACCGTCGCGAAGTCCTCATCGCCCACCGCCCGGGTCAGGCGGGCCGGGCCGGCGTACGTGTCGAGGTCCTCGCCGCCGATGGGCAGACCGTGGCGCACGCTGATCAGATTGTAGGCGTCGACGACCCCGTTGATGGCGGGCAGCTCGGGGCGGCGCAGCAGGGCGTCCACGGACGGGCGGGCGCGCTTGGGGTTCACGCCGAACCCGCGGTACGCCTCGCGCCAGGCGGCCACGTGAGGGGCGGCGACCTCGGCGAGGCCGTCCGTGCTCTCGGTGCCGGCGGACGGGCCGTTGACCAGGCCCTCGGCGGTCATCAGGAGGACGGCGAAGTCGGGACGCAGCGCGCGTACCGTGTCATCGACGGTGATTCGTTCGAGCATGGCGCCTCTCCCGGGAGTCGGTCGGAATATAGTACCGAGCAGTTCACTATAACGACCATCGAGGGTGATCCATGACAGACACGGTCGGCGATGCGGTCGCCCGCACCGTCCGCGCCCTGCGCGCCGCGCACGGCTGGAGCCTCGACCAGCTCGCCGCGCGCGCCGGGCTCAGCAAGGGCGTGCTCGTCGCGCTGGAGCAGGCGCGCGGCAACCCCAACCTCAGCACGCTGATCCGCGTCGCCGACACCCTCGGCGTGCCGTTGACCCGGCTCGTCCAGGTCGAGGAGGAGCCGCCGATCCAGCTGTTCCCCACGAGCCGCCACGTGGTGCTGTGGAACGGCCCGTCAGGCGGCACCGGCACGCTGCTGGCCGGCAGCGACCCGCGCCCCTCGCTCGAACTGTGGCGGTGGGAGCTGCGGCCCGGCGAGCGCCGCGACAGCGAGCCGCACAGCGCGGGCACCCGGGAGATCATCAGTGTCGAGTCGGGCGTGCTGTCCCTGGTCGTGGGCGAGAGTCGTAGGGAGGTGGCGGCCGGCGACGCGGCCTTGTTCCACGGCGACCGCGCCCACGCGTACGCGAACGAGTCCGACGAGGACGTCCGCTTCATCCTTACGGTGATGGACTGAGCCCTGCGGTATGACTCTCGCGATGGCTCCGGCGGGTGACGCGGACCACGGCGCGCGATTCCTAGCGTGATTTCCCAGTCGATCTCTACTGGAGGATCACGTGTTCACTCACGCGCGAGCGCTGGGCGCCGCACTCACCCTGGCCATGGGCCTCGCGTCGTCCGCGGCGCTGAGCGGACCGCGAGCCGCCGCCGAGCCCGCCGGCCACACCGCCGTCCAGAAGGTGCTGCACCGGCTGACCACCGAGGATGGGGCGCCCGGAGCCCTCGTCCAAGTGCGGGACCGTCGCGGTGTCACCGTGCTGACCAGCGGCGTCGCGGACCTGCGCACGAAGGATCCGATGCGCGCCGACGACAGGTTCCGCATCGGCAGCATGACCAAGCCGTACGTCGCGACGGTCGTGCTGCAACTCGTGGGCGAACACCGCGTCGCGCTCGACGCGCCGGTGGAGCGCTACCTGCCCGGCGTCGTGCGCGGGAGCGGCAACGACGGCCGGCGCATCACCGTACGGGAGTTGCTCCAGCACACGAGCGGGCTGCCCGACTACCTGACGTACTACACGCCGCAGGACGTCCTGGCCGACCGGTTCGCCCACCACGACCGTGAGGAGATGCTCCGAATCGCGCTGGCGCACCCGCCGCTGTTCGCGCCGGGCACGAAGTGGAGTTACAGCAACACCAACTACCTGCTGGCCTCGATGCTGATCGAGAAGGTGACCGGCCATCCGTACGCCACGGAGATCGAGCGGCGCGTCCTGGGACCGCTCGGGCTCCGATCCACGTTCGTGCCCGGCGACGCGACCGTGATCCCCGGGCCGCACCCGCGCGGATACGTACGGCCCGGCGCCGACGCCGAGCCGATCGACGTGACGGAGTTCAACCCGTCGATCGCCGCCGGAGACGGCAACATGATCTCCAGCGCCTCCGACGTGTCACGGTTCTTCGACGCGCTCCTGCACGGGCGGCTGCTGCGCCCGGCGGAGCTGGCCGAGATGACACGGGTGCGGGCGACCGGCGGCTCGGACGGCCGCGCGTACGGGCTGGGCCTGGAACGCCATCCGCTGCCGTGCGGCGGTTTCTACTGGGGGCACGGCGGCGACATCTTCGGGTTCGAGACGATGAGCGGCAACACCATGGACGGCCGGCAGGCCACGGTCATGGTGAACCTCGACCCGGGTGGCTCCGACGCCCAGGACGCCGACGTGGAGGCCGCCGTGACGACCGCCCTGTGCTCCTGAGGACATCGCCGCGGTGCGGGGCCTTTTCATCGAGATACCGTGGTATGTCGAAATGAATGAGAGGGGCCCGCCCGTGGATGATGAGGTCGTGTCGCGGCCGGAGGAGATGCTCGAGGCGTTCAAGGCGCTGGCCAACCCGGTCCGCCTCCAGATCATGCAGTGGCTCAGGAACGCGGACGAGGAGTTCGCGGCCTACGAGCCGATCGCGGATCGCCGGGTCGTCGGCGTGTGCGTCAGTCACATCCAGGCCAAGAGCGGGCTGGCGCAGTCGACCGTCTCTTCGTACATGGCGGCCCTTGAGCGTGCGGGGCTCGTTCGCTCCACCCGCGTCGGCAAGTGGACGCACTACCGGCGAGACGAGGAGCGCCTGCGGCAGCTGTCGGCCGCGGTCGCCGCACTGCTCTAATCGAAGAATCGCGATATTGCGATATGATGGTCCCATGGACACGCCGAGCAAGACCGCGCTGATCGTTCATGCCCACCCCGAGCCCGGCGCCTTCGCCACGGCGCAGATGCGGGCCGCCGCCGAGGAACTGCGACGCTCAGGCCACGTCGTGGAGGTCGTGGACCTCTACGCCGACGGGTGGAGCCCGGTCCTCGACCGCCACGAGTTCGAGCCGGTCCGCGGGCCGTTCAAACCGCAGGCAGAGCAGATGAGGGCCGTCCGGGAAGGGACCTTGACCGGCGACGTGCGAACTCACCTGGACTCGGTGCTGGCCGCCGATCTGCTGGTCCTGTCCTTCCCGCTGTGGTGGTTCTCGATGCCGGCGATCCTCAAGGGCTGGATCGACCGCACCTTCGTCATGGGGGCGCTCTTCGGTGGCGACTTCGGCCTGTTCGACCGGGCCGCCCTGCGGGGGAGGCGGGCGATGGTCCTCGTGACCACCGGCGGCTCCGCGGAGTCCTTCACCCCGGGCGGGGCGTTCGGGGCGATGGACGACTTCCTGGTCCACATCCACCGGGGCATGTTGGAGTTCGTCGGCTATGAGGTACTCCCCCCAGTCGTCACCTACGGGCCGGCCCACATGACCGACGCCGAACGCCGGAGCGCGCTGGAGACCGTACGAGAGTCCTTCACGGCGATCGGCAAGGGCCTGGTCGGCGGACCCGTACTGGCGTGAGGACCTGCCAGGCCCCAGAATCTCCCGATGGACTCTCTGCGTGCGGCAGTGCTCCAGGTCGACTGGGACGATCTCGAGCACGCCTACGGCCCGGCATCGGACGCACCGGCGCGGCTTCTCGCCCTGGTCGGCGACGATCCGGAGGCCCGCAGTGACGCGGTCGAATATCTCGACGCCGCGATGCTGCACCAGGGCAGCGTCTGCTCCGCGACCGGGCCGTTCGTCAGGATCGTCGCCGGGCTCCTCGCCGACCCCCGAACCGATGTGTCCGTCGCCGACGTCCTGCCGTGGGATCCAGAACCCAGATCGCTGCGGACGGCACTGCTGACCTACCTCGTCCTGTTCGCCGAGGCATGCCGGCTTGAAATCCCCGACGAGGAACTCATCCGCGACGCCTACCCCGCCGACCGCGACGAAGCGGACCTGCGACGGATCCGCGACGCCGCTCGCGCCTGCGACTGGCGGCTCGACCCCAACCCCGCGACGCGAACGCCGCCCCCGCCGGCCCTGGTGGAGGCCGCCAATGACGAACAGTACGGCCGCGCCATGAGGGCCCGTGGCCTCCTCGCCTGCAGGAAGTTCGTCCCCGATGTGTTCGGCGGGGTCCTTCCGCTGATCCGCGACGCCGATGCGGCCGTTCGCACTCCCGCCATGATCGCGGCCGTGTACTGCCTGCGGCACGCGTCGCTCGGCGGCCACGAAGCGGCCCTGGTCGAGTT
This sequence comes from Actinoallomurus acaciae, assembly GCF_042429965.1. Classification (NCBI taxonomy): domain Bacteria; kingdom Bacillati; phylum Actinomycetota; class Actinomycetes; order Streptosporangiales; family Thermomonosporaceae; genus Actinoallomurus; species Actinoallomurus acaciae. Next base: position 50,721 of record NZ_JBHLZP010000001.1, on the reverse strand, counting down.
GCTGGAGGACGCCGCCGCGGGTTCGTCCGAACCCAGGGAACGCGCGACCGTCGCCCGGCTGCTCGGAATCCTCGGCCGCCGCCCCGAATCCCTGCTCCACGACCCGCATCCGGGCGTACGCGCCTGCGCCGCGCTCGCGCCCGTGTTCGCGGGTGACGAACGCGCCACCGCCGAGCTGCTGGCCGCCCTGGAGGATCCTGAAACCGCCGACCGATGGTTCGAAGACCACCTTCCCGGTCAGCAGGGCTGGCTCCGGTTCGATCTCGCGCGGGCACTCGCCGATCGGGTCGACGACCTGGAGACGATCCTGCCGGTCGCACTGAGGCTGACCGCGATGTCCTCCCACGCCACCTACGAACACGAGGTCGGCCCATGGGTCCGGCTGGCCTTTCCGGAGCCGCTCACCGAACGGAGCGTGCTGACCAGCGCCCAGCGGGCCTTCCTCGGCGCGCTACTGGCCAACTGGCACCCGCAGCTGCCCCTCGACCAAGACCTGTGCCGGGCACTCGTCCGTACCTGAGGCGACGCTTTAGGCCGGACCCTGGTGGCGTTCGGCGAGTCGCTTGAGGTTCAGCAACTGCCGTCGCGCCATGATCAGGTCGCCGACGGACAGTGCGGGGGCGGCCCAGCGGGTGGTGCGCATGACGACCTTGAGCAGCAGACGCGTCGTGTCGTGCTCCTGGGGCACGAGGACGTAGGACATGAAGGCGCCCATGATGGTGCTCGTCAGCTGCTCTCCGGGATCGACCGAGACGATCCGGCCCAGCTCGCGCCCGCCCGCGGTGGTGAACCTGTCGCCGACCCGGGGCTCTGGGAGGCCTACGAGCTCCCGGGGTGAGCGACGCCCGAGGTTGTCGATCCAGTCGTAGGAGTAGGGGGCGAGCCGCACCTGCACGACCCACGGCCACACCGCTTCGGCGGGCGCCTCGACTCCGACGCCCCGCCACGCCTGCAGCGTGGGTGAGGCGACGAAGTCGTCGCAGGGATACGGGCGCGAGGTCTCGCTGTCGCTCACGCCCCAGCGGTCACCGATCACGCGTCAATCCTGCGCCAAAGATCCCACGACGTCATCCCGCCGCCGCGATCCGCACCGGTGTCATGCCCCGCGTACCAGGAGCGCGGTGGCCATGGTCACCCGCGTTCGGTGAGCGGTCGCGATCGGAGCGGCGAGCGGGGGCCGTTGGTTCGTCAGTAGCGGGCGCCGACCGGTGGGGGGACGGTGTCGAGCTCGGCGAGGTCGTCGTCGGTGAGGTCGACGCCGGCCGCCGTGGTGTTCTCGTGGAGGTATTTGCGCTTCTTCGTGCCCGGGATGGGGATGACGTGCTCGCCCTGGGCGAGGGTCCAGGCGATGGCGACCTGGGCCGGGGTGGCGCCGTGGCGCTCCGCGACCGTACGGGCGACGTCGACGATGCGGAGGTTGTGTTTCAGGGCGTCCTCCTGGAAGCGCGGCATCGACCCGCGCCAGTCGTTGTCCTCGAAGCTCGCCGTGGTAACCCTGCCGGTGAGGAAGCCGCGGCCGAGCGGGGAGAACGGCACGAAGACCGCGTCGTTGTCGGCGCACCAGCCCACGACGTCGCCGGTCTTGGTGTCGCCGTCGGCGCTCACACCGAGCGGGTCGCGGGTCCACAGGGACAGCTCCGACTGGATCGCCGCGACCGGGTAGACGGCGTGCGCCTCCTCGGCCTGCTCGACGGTCACCTCCGACAGGCCCAGGTGGCGGACCTTGCCCTCGGTGACCAGCTCGGACATCGCGCCCCACGTCTCGGCGAGCGGCACCTTGGGGTCGACGCGATGCAGGTAGTACAGGTCGATCACGTCGGTGCCGAGCCGGCCGAGGCTGGCCTCGACCGCCTCGCGCACGTGCTCCGGCGAGCCGTCGTGGGCCGTGCGCCGGTCCGGGGAACCGACGAGCCCGACCTTCGTGGCGAGCACGGCCCGGTCGCGCACGCCGTCGCCGGCCAGCGCCCTGCCGAGCAGCCGCTCGTTGTGCCCGGCGCCGTACACATCGCTCGTGTCGAGGAACGTCACACCGAGGTCGACGGCCTCTCGTATCAGCGCGACCGACGCGTCGTCGTCACGCTCGGACTCGGTGTAGGCCCAGCTCATGCCCATGCAGCCGAGGCCTACGGCACCCACGTAGCGGTCCGTTGACTTCCTCATGGCGGGGGTCCCTTCCGGACACGTCGCCGACCCGAACGGCGTCGAGGGCAGCCTACGGCCGGGCAACGCGGAGGGGGACCGGGAAACGCGGGTTGTGGACAAGGCCGAGAGCGGCCGGATCCCGCCGAGACAGACCGCGCTCCGAAATCGCGGTGGACAGGAGTGATGTCCCCATTCCGTACACTGCTCGAATGCCCGAGGACCCGATGCTCGCGCCCGTCCTGGTCGGCCACGATCTCGGTTGGGGGGCACGAGGGATCGCCCTCGCCGATGAGCTACTGGCCGCGCTCGCACCGCTGGCGCTGCACGTCGAGCACATCGGCAGCACCTCCATTCCCGGCATGGCGGCCAAGCCGGTATTCGACCTGCAGATCAGCGTCGAGGACCTTCCGGCGGCCGAGCGTGCGTTCGACCGGCCGCTGGCCGAGCGCGGATTCCGGCGCTCCGTCCATCAGCACGACCATGTCCCCGCCGGATGCGACGACGATCCGGAGCGCTGGACGAAGAGACTGTGGGCACGGCGCGGGCACTCGGGCGCGGACATCAACCTGCACGTCCGGCGCCTCGGCTCTCCCAACGAGCGGCTCGCCCTGCTGTTCCGCGACTGGTTCCGGGCCCACCCCGAGGCCGTCCCCGCCTACGCCCGCTTCAAGAGCGTCCTCGCGGGCACCGTCGGCGACACCGGCACGTACTCCGACGTCAAGGACCCGGTAGTCGACCTCGTCATCGCGGTCGCCGAGCCCTGGGCCGCCGCGACCGCCTGGACCCCGCGGCGTTCTCCGCCCTTCTCGCGCTGTGAGCCGCGGTGAAACGGCTTCGCTTACCTCGCACGTAATCGATCCTCCGCCGGCGCGCTGGCATCGTCATGGGTGTTCCGAACAGGAGGAAATACCATGAACGAGCTGGTCAACCGCTACATCGACGTCTGGAACGAGAAGGACCCCGCCGCGCGGCGCGCACAGGTCGAGGCGCTCTTCGCCGCCGACGGCCGGTACGTCGATCCGCTCGCCGACGTCACCGGGCACGACGGGATCGACGCCGTCATCGGTGCCGTCCAGCAACAGTTTCCGGAGTTCGTCTTCCGGCTCGGGCCGTCGGTGGACGCGCACCACGACCTCGCCCGGTTCACCTGGGAACTGGGCCCCAAGGACGGAGAGGCCATCGTCATCGGCTTCGACGTGGCGGTGCTCGCCGCCGACGGCCGGATCCAGAACGTCCACGGCTTCCTGGACAAGGTTCCTGCCCAGTAGTGCCGCCCTGGGGAAGGCGGTCGCCGCCTTCCCCTCGGCCTCCGCCGGGAGAGCCGGACAAACCACGACCTAAAGGTAAGGTCCCGGCTAATTGCGGCCGGGCGCGCGGCGGCGCCGGAGGAGACCGCCTAGGCTTGCCTGACATGCGGACTCTTGTGACCGGCGGTGCCGGGTTCATCGGCTCTCATGTGACGGACGCCTTCGTCGCCGGCGGAGACGAGGTCGCCGTGCTCGACGACCTCTCCCGTGGGCGGCCGGGGCGTGTCGACCCCTCGGTCACGGTCTTCACCGCCGCGATCACCGACGCCGACGCGCTGACCGAGGCGGTCGAGCAGGCCAAGCCGCAGGTGATCTGCCACCTCGCCGCCCAGATCGACGTACGGGTGTCGGTCGACGCGCCCGCGGCCGACGCGGCGGTCAACGTCGTCGGCACGGTGAACGTGCTGGAGGCCGCGCGGGCCGTCGGAGCGCGCGTGCTGTTCGCCAGCACGGGCGGGGCCATCTACGGCGGCGGCGTGCCCGTCCCCACCTCGGAGGACGAGCCGCCGGCACCGGAGGCGCCGTACGGCACCGCGAAGTACTGCGCCGAGCAGTACTTCGCCCTCTACAACCGCCTCCACGGCACCACACACGCGGCGCTGCGGCTCGCCAACGTCTACGGCCCGCGTCAGGACCCCACCGGTGAGGCGGGGGTCGTCGGCATCTTCTGCGGCAAGGCGCTGCGCGGCGAGCGGCCGACGGTCTTCGGCGACGGGCGGCAGACCCGCGACTACGTCTACGTCGGCGACGTCGCCGAGGCGTTCCTGGCCGCCGCCCGCGCCGAGACCCCCGGCGTCTGGAACATCGGCACCGGGCGCGAGACCAGCGTGCTGGAGCTCATCGACGTCGTCGGGCAGGCGGCCGGACGGACCCTCGAACCAGAGTTCCGGCCGGCCCGGCCCGGCGAGGTGCTGCGCAGCGCCCTCAACGCCGAACGTGTCCGCGCCGACCTCGGCTGGAGCCCTCGTACCGCCCTGGCCGACGGCGTACGCGAGGTCTACCGCTGGATCGAGGCCGGCTCACCCGACCGGGCCTGATCGATCCGGTAGTGGTACCCGTATGACCGGGTGAAACCGGCCCGGGAGTAGAGCCGCCGCGCGGTGTCGTTGTCGTCCTCGACCTGGAGGTAGAGCCGGGTCGCCCCCTGGTGGGCGGCCCAGCGCGCCCCGGCGCCGAGGACGGCGGTCGCGATGCCCTGCCCGCGCAGGTCCGGCCGGGTCGCCATCGAAAACATCCCCGCCCAGCCCGAGTCGGCCGCGACCAGGCCCATTCCCGCCGGGAGCCCGTCGCGAGTCACGCTCAGGAAGGCCGCGGGCGCCGCGATACGGGAGATCACCTTTTCTCCGACCTCCGCGCTGTCGCCACGCGCGTTCAGCTCGACGAAGATCTTCAGCCACGCATCGGGGGTCTCGGCGACGTCGACGACCGTCGAGGCGGTGCCGGAGGCGTCCACGACGTGCGACGTCACGGCCGTCATGACGGACGTGGGCGCGTCCATCCGGTAACCGCGCTCGGCCAGTGCCGCGTCCAGGTCCTGGTGCGCCGGGCCGAGTTGCACCATCGCGGGCAGGCCGCGAGCGCGGTAGAACGCCTCGAGGTGGTCGATGGACGGCTCGGCGACCGGCACTGCCGAGTTCGAGCGCCGCCGGCCGACGCCCGGGGTGTGCCGCAGCAGCCAGCCGCCCTCTTCCGTCACCGTGCTCGCGGGCCAGGCGGCGAAGGCTCGTCGCTCGACCTCCCGTACGACCGAGGCCGCGCACGCATCCGCGACCGGGCCGACGAGGCCGGCGAGCGTCTCCTGGTCCTGTGGCCGGGCGGGCTCGTACTCGGTGATGCCGAGCCCGGCGATCTCAAAGCGCTCGGCGAGGGCGGTGACCATGCCGACGACCTGGCCGGGCGTCAGTCCGCCCGCCTCGGGCGTGCCCACCGAGGCGAACACGTCGGGGTCGAGCACGTCCAGGTCGATGTGGACGTACACCGCGTCCGCGTCGCCGACCGCCGCCGGCAGAGACGCGGCGTCGGTCACGACGGGCAGCCCCTCGGCGTACGCGCGCTCGGCCGGGTCGAGCGCGCGTACGCCCGCGAGCACGACCTGGTCACGCCGCAACGGCCGGTCGGGCACCAGCGCGGACGGCCCCTCACCGAGGAGGGTGCGAAGCACCATGCCGTGGAAGGCACCGGACGGTGAGGACTCGGGCGTGTTGAGGTCCCCGTGCGCGTCGAACCAGACCACCGCCAGCCGCTCGCCGTGCCGCCGTACGGCCGCGGCGATCGGCGCCAGCTCGACGCCGCAGTCGCCGCCGACCGTGACCGTCAGACGTCCACGGGCGCGGTCGAGCGCGGTACGGACCTTTTCGGCGTTGGTCGCCAGCACGTCACCGGGCTCGTCCGGGACGTCCACGCGCAGATGCTCCGCCGCCGGCACGAGGCCGGCCAGCAGGCGGGCGCCATCACGCAGGCGCCGCGCGGTCGCCGCGCCCGACCCTTGCCACTGAGGCACCTCCACGACCGCGATCTGCGACACCGGTATCCCCCTTTATGTCCGGATGGCTCGCCCGGAGCCTATCTTTCGCATGTCACCCGGCGGCGTACGGCCAGATGTCCACCTGGGGGAACCGTGCCGTCCCCGCGCCGCGGCATAGCCTGAGAGCGATCAGGTGACTTTCACGAGCAGGGTCCGCGCTCCGGGACAGTCGGCCGGGGCGCGCCGTGGAAGGACCGGAGGGTCTCATGAGAATCCGGACACGTGTGGCGACGATCGTCGGTGGCGCCGCCATCGCGGGCATGACCGCATTCGCCGTCGGCACCGCGGCTCCCGCCGGCGCACAGCAGGCGAGGCCCGCCGTTCAGGCGGCGAGCGTCGCTCCACAGCAGGCCACAGCCGCCCAGGGATGCTGGGGGGACGACTGCTGGGGCTGGGACGATGATAATGGCTGGGGCTGGAGCGGCGACTGGGATGAGGGCTGGTACAGCAGCTGGCACAGCTGGGGCCATGGATGGTGACGCGCCGATCTGACCAGGTCGGGTGAGCCGCCGCGTCAGCCGTGCGCCGGTGTGCTGAGTTTCGCCACGATGCCGAGCAGGCCGGGGAAGCGCCTCTCGAACTCCTCGCGGCGGAGCCGTACGAACGTGCCGTTGCCGGCGTCTCGTTGCACGATGAGCCCGGCCTCGCGAAGCGCGCGCCAGTGGTGGGTCTTGGTCGACTTGGTCACCGGCATGACGAACGAGGCACAGGCGCGTTCGCCGTCGTCGTCATCGGCCACCAACTCGGCGACCACGGCGCGCCGCAGCGGGTCGGCGAGCGCGCGGAACACCTGACCGAGATCGACCTCGTCGATCGGCGGCACGGGGAAGGCCATGGCGGTTTCTCCTCGACAAGGTACGAGACTTCTCGTACCTTTGCGGTACGAGACCTATCGTACCTCTTGGAGGCCTGTGATGCTGTGCGTGTTCGACGTGAACGAGACTCTGCTGGACCTGGCGGGCCTCGACGACCTGTTCGGGTCGGTCACCGGCCACCCGGACGCCCGGCGCGAGTGGTTCGACCTGGTGATCCACAACGCGCTGGCGCTGACCGCGGCGGGCGCGTACCGCCCGTTCGGCGAGATCGCGGCGGCGTGCCTGCCACCGATCGCCGAGCGGTACGGCCGCAGCGCCACCGAGGACGACCAGCGGGAACTAGGCCGGCGGATGCGCCGGTTGCCGGCCCATCCCGACGTCGCGGAGGCATTGCGACGGCTGCGCGACGCCGGGCACCGGGTGGTGACGCTGACCAACTCGGTCGGTGAGTTCGCCGAGGACCAACTACGCAACTCCGGTCTGCGCGACCTGGTCGACACGGCGTACTCGGCGGACCAGGCCGGCCGGCTGAAGCCCGCCCCCGAGCCGTACCGCCTCGTGCTGGAGGACCAGGGCGTGGCACCATCGGACGCGGTACTCATCGCGGCGCACGGCTGGGACATCACCGGCGCCCACCATGCCGGTCTGAAGACGGCCTTCGTCTCCCGCAACGGCGCCACCCCGCTGCCCGCCGACGCCGCACCGACGATCTCGGCCCCCGACCTGGACACGATCGCCACCCGCCTCATCGAACAGCCCTAGGGCATGTTTCGACGTCCCGCCGTCCGGGACACTCCGCTGGCTGGGACGCTCTCCGCCCTCCCAGGGGGCGCCGACCCCACTTCCATCGTCAAGCCACCCCACGCACCAAAGGAAGACCGCACACACGGCTGTGGAAAACCCACGACCCAACCGACACGGGCCCTAGTCGGTTCCGCCGCCGAACGTCGCCGCCGCCTGTCGGCCCTTCGTCTGGTTCTCTGCGACGTAGGGACGCAGCTCCGCCTCGTACGCGCTGAACGCCGTCGCGTGGTCGCCGCCCGAAGAGGTCAGGTTTCGGGCCAGCGTCCAGGCGCCGATCAGCGCCTGGGAGGTGCCCATGCCGCTGGTCGGCGCGGCGCAGTACCCCGCGTCGCCGACCAGTGCGACCCGGCCGTGTGACCAGCGGTCCAACCGGACCTGGCACGCCGAGGAGAAGTAGAAGTCGTCGGCCTGGCTCATCGCCTCCAGCAGCCAGGGCACCTGCCAGCCGTGCCCGGCGAAGGCGGCGCGTACCGCCTGCTCCTGCTCATGGCGACCGCGTCGGTCCAGGGCCGGTGAGGCGGTGGCGAAGGAGAGGCTGACCGTGAGCCGATCCGCCTCATCGGCGCTGAACATGTAGATCGCCGTGTCGTCGAGATGCTGCAACAGCCCACTGTGGTCGAGGCCGACGTGGTTGGCGGTGCTGAAGCCGACACCGGACAGGCCCAGGTGCCGTACGGCGTCCGCGTGCGGCCCGAAGGCCAGCTCTCGAACCTTCGAGAACACGCCATCGGCCCCGAACACCAGGTCGAACTCCCGGGTGGCGCCGCGTTCGAACCGGACCGTCACGCCGGACTCGTGCCGGCTCATCGCGCTGATCGAGTCGTCGAAGACGTACTCCACGTCGCCTGCGGTGATGCGGTGCAGGATGCGGGTCAGCTCCCGCTTCGGCACCTCGAGTTCGCCGGCGAACGCCTCGGCGGGCAACTGCCCGGTCTCGACGCCTTTCTCGTCCACCAGCGTCGTGCCGCGCATCTTCGTGTCGTGCTCGCGTACCTCGGCGAGGACGCCCATCTCCTCCAGCACATCGAACGCCGCGCCGCGAAAGTCGACCGCGTACCCGCTGTCACGTAGCTCCGTCGCGCGCTCGACCACGGTCACGTCGTAGCCGTCACGGTGCAGGAAGTAGGCGAGGGCCGGACCGGCGACGCTCGCACCTGAGATCAGAACCTTGGTCATGGGCACGACCGTAGCCACGACTTGTCCACTTGGTCAAACCATATGGATGAACCAAATGGGCAACACGTTCGATATGCTGCGGCGCATGGGAAACCGAGAGCAGTTGCTGGCCGGAGCCAAGCGTTGCTTGATCGAACGCGGCTGGGCGCACACGACCGTCCGGGACATCGCCTCGGCCGCCGGCGTCAGCCACGCCGCCATCGGCTATCACTTCGGCTCCAAGGACGCCCTGCTCACCCAGGCCCTCGTGGAAGCGGTCGACGAACTCGGCGACGAACTCGCCCGCGACGCGCCGTCCGACCGGCCGGAGCAGCGCTGGCAGGCACTGATCGACAGCTTCACCGCCCACCGGGCGTTGTGGATCGCCCAGCTCGAGGCCGCCGTGCACGCCACGCGGTCACCCGAGGTACGCCGGCACCTCGCCGAGGGACAACGCGAAGGGCGGGAGGGGCTCGGCGGCTCGGTGCCGCTCGCCCTGCTGACCGGCCTGATGTTGCAGTGGCTGGTGGACCCGGATCACGCGCCCACCGGCGCGGACGTGATCTCCGAACTTCGATCGCTCGTCACGGAGCTCTGAGCGTCTTCCGCACCGCCAGGGGCCGGGACCCCTCCCGGGCATCGGGCCTTACCTTCGCCGCATGATTCCAGGGCATCCCCGGCGAGCGGGTCTCCTCGTCTGCGCTTCGCTCGCGGCACTGGCTGCGACGGGCTGCGGCGGCGAGTCCGGCCCCGGCTCCACCGTGAGCGCGCGCCCTGTCCCGGCGGCCACGAAGACGGCATCTCCGGCACCCACGGCCGCGGACGGCACCAGATACTCGGCCTGCGAGGACGGCGACTGCGAGGTGGCCGTGTCCAAGCCGGTCAAGATCCGGCTCGGCGGCCGCGTCGGGCCGGGCGTCCTCTCGGTGAAGAAGGTGCTGCCGGACGGGGTGAAGATCGACCTCACCCTGCCCGGTGGCGGCGGCAAGGGCTCCATCAAGGGACACTGCACGTCCACGTTCCATGTCCAGAGCGCCGGCGGCGGCCTCTCGTGTCCGGTGAAGCCGTCCGGACCGCCCGAGCCGCAGGCCGGGGACTTCGCGATACAACTGGTGGCCGTGACCGGCGGGACCGCGATTCTTCGCCTGGCCACCGGCTGAGTTCCGATGGCCGTACGGCTCGGCGTGGTCCGGCCCGTACACCGCACGCCGGACCCGCTGCCCGGTCGACGGCGAATGCTCCGTACAGCTCCCGCGACCAATCCGGATCCGGCGCCTGGGGGTCTTTCGCGCCTACAGGCCGAGGCCGGATTCCAGGTGAGCAATGGCCTGGTCGATGAGAGTGGGGAGGTCGGCGTCCGGGTCGTCGGCGACGGCGGCGGAGACCGCCATGACGGCGCCGACGATGGCGCCGGCGACCGTACGGACGGTGAAATCGTCGGGCCGGCGACCGGCGCGTTCGGCCATGGCGTGGGCGAGGAGCTGCATGGCCTGGGCGATCTGGTCGAGCATGGCGGCGCGCAGTCTGGGGACGGCGAAGCTGAGCGCGATCCGCTCGTTCTGCTCGGCTCGCTGCCGGGCGGTCATGCCGGCGAAGGCCGCGGCGAACGAGGCGCGCAGGGCCGGGATCAGCGGCATCTCGGGCGGCTGCGACTGGAACGCCTCGATGAGCTTCGGGTCGTAGTCGTCGCGCAGTACCAGGTCTTCCTTGGCCGGGAAGTACCGGAAGAAGGTCGTCTCGGAGACCTCGGCGGCCTCGATGATCTGCTCGATGGTGGTGGCGTCGTAGCCCTGCTCGCGGAACAGGCGCATGGCGCAGGCCTGGATCGTGGCGCGGGTCCTGGCCTTCTTGCGCTCGCGCAGCCCTGGCCGGCCGGTGGTTGAGTCGGTCACTGTGGTCCTCCGCGACAAGGATGCCAGTGTCACGAGCTCATCGGCGACGGCCCGTCGGCGTGGTGGTGGTTGACCAGGCAGGTCGCCGGCCTCCGTCTCTCTGCGCCGACCGTTCTCCATATGCGGATTACCTCCTTCGTCGCCGTGGAAGAAGAACGCGCCGTCCGGCGAAGTATGGGTGATCGCCGTCCGAGAATCGAGGAGCTCCTTCCCCATGAAAGAGACAGAGGCGTGGTCATCGACGTGAGCGACTCGTTGACCGACACCGACCTCGCGGCCGGTTTCCGGCGGGACCCGGAGCTGTTCACCGCCGTCCATGACCGGTACTTCCGTGACATCTACCGCTACGTCGCGGGGCGACTGGACCTGGACGTCGCAGAGGACATCGCGGCCGAGACGTTCTGCCGTGCGTTCGGGCAGCGTGACCGGTTCGATGCCGGGCGGGGCGGCCTGCGAGCCTGGCTGTTCGGCATCGCCACGAACCTCATCGCACAGCACCGGCGCTCCGAGGCGCGCCGCTACCGGGCGCTGGCGCGGCTGCCGGCCGAGCACACGGTCGGCAGCCACGAGGAACACGTCGTCACCGACGTGACCGCCGAACTCATGCGGCCCCGGCTCGCCAGGGCACTCACCACGCTGTCCCGCGGCGAACGCGACGTCGTGCTCCTCATCGCGCTCGCCGGGCTCAGCTACGAGGAGGTCGCCCACGCACTCGGGATCTCCACCGGCACCGTGGGCTCCCGGCTCTCCCGCGCACGGAAGAAACTGCACAAGACGATCCGCCCGGAGGCGTTCCATGGATGAACTGAAGATCCTCGGTACGGCGCTCGCCGGTCCCGAGCCGTCGCCGGAGGCCGTCGACCGCAGCAGGCACCGACTACAGAACGTCATGCGCGGCGGCCGGGCGAAGCCGAGGCGCACCAGGCGCTGGATCGCTGCTGGAGTCGTGGTCACGGCCGCCGCGGCCGCGGTCGCCTACGTCGAGTACGCGCCGGATGACGGGCCACTCCCGTCCGGGCAGCAGGTCATGCTCACGGCCGCGGACTCGGCGGCGTCCAAGCCCGCGGGCACGGGCACGTACTGGCACACCAAGCTGGTCCTGCGCACGGGCGAACACACCGACGTCACCGAGACGTGGATCCGACGCGACGGCCGTACGTGGCTGAGCGCCGAGCCCGGCCTGGTCAGCCCGGTGAAGCCACGGCCGATGATCGAGTTCACCTCACTCGACTACGCCCACATCCAGCGGCTGCCGACCGACCCCGAGAAGCTCAAGTCCGCGCTGCTCAAGAGCTATGAGATCCGGCCCGCCCGCGACCAGCGGCCGATCGCCGTCATTGGTCTGCTCCAAAGTGTGCTGTCCGAGGCGCCCGCGCCGCCGAAGGTCCGCGCCGCGGCGTACCGCGCGCTCGCGGCACTGCCCCATATCGCCAACCTCGGCAGGACGAAGGACGGCTACCGGCTGAGGATCTCGTACCTGAACGAGACCGGTTCACGCGTCGACGGCACCGAGACGCTCGTCGTCGACCCGAAATCCACACGCCTGCGCGTCGAGGGATGGGCCGGGTTCGGCGACGGGGCGCTTCCGGTCGGCCCGTCGCGGACGACCTCCGAGTGGACCGACCGGCTGCCCGGCCGGATCGTCCCCTGGAAAGAGCAGGAACCCTACATCGAGCAGCAGAACCAGCAGGAAGCCGGACAGAACCCCTGAAGACCGAGACAGGACCGCAGGTATCTCGGGAAGACGGTCAGTGGGCCATGTCGACGAAGCGGCTGTAGTGCCCCTGGAAGGCGACGGTGACGGTCGCGGTCGGGCCGTTACGGTGCTTGGCCACGATCAGGTCGGCCTCGCCGGCGCGCGGCGACTCCTTCTCGTACGCGTCCTCGCGGTGGAGCAGGATCACCATGTCGGCGTCCTGTTCGATCGATCCGGATTCGCGTAGGTCGGACACCATGGGCTTTTTGTCTGTTCGCTGCTCAGGGCCTCGGTTGAGCTGGGAGAGCGCGATGACCGGCACTTCCAGCTCCTTCGCCAGAAGCTTCAGTGACCGGGAGAACTCCGACACCTCGACCTGGCGGCTCTCGACGCGCTTGCCCGACTGCATGAGTTGCAGATAGTCGATGATGACCAGGCGCAGGTCGTGCTGTTGTTTGAGGCGCCGGCACTTGGCGCGGATCTCCATCATCGACATGTTCGGCGAGTCGTCGATGAACAGCGGCGCCTCGGCGACCTCGCTCATGCGGCGGGCCAGGCGGGTCCAGTCCTCGTCGTTCATCGAGCCCGACCGCATCGCGTGCAGGGCGACCCTGGCCTCGGCGGACAGCAGGCGCATGGTGATCTCGTTGCGCCCCATTTCGAGGCTGAAGACCACCGTGGCCAGCTGGTGCTTGATCGCCGCGGCCCGTGCGAGGTCCAGGGCGAGCGTGCTCTTCCCGATGGCCGGACGGGCGGCGATGATGACCATTTGGCCGGAGTGGAGGCCGTTGGTGAGGGCGTCGAGGTCGGTGAAGCCCGTCGGGACGCCGACCATCTGGCCGCCGCGGCTGCCGATGGCCTCGATCTCGTCGAGGGCGCCCGGCATGATGTCGCTCAGCGGCGCGTAGTCCTCGCCGGACCGCTTGTCGGCGATGGCGTACACCTCGGCCTGGGCGCGGTCGAGCAGGTCGTCGGCGTCGGCACCGTCGGTGCTGTAGCCGAGTTGCGCGATGCGCGTGCCGACCTCGACCAGCCGCCGCAGGACGGCCTTCTCCTGGACGATCTTGGCGTAGTAGCCGGCGTTGGCGGCCGTGGGCACCGACGCGACGAGGGTGTGGAGGTAGGGCGCGTCGCCGATGCGGCTCAGCTCGCCGCGTTTGAGCAGCTCGTCCTTGATGGTGATCGCGTCGACCGGGTCGCCGCGGCCGTACAGGTCGAGGATGCGGTCGTAGACGGTCTGGTGGGCGGGACGGTAGAAGTCACGAGTCTGGACCATCTCGATGACCTCGGCGATGGCGGTCTGGGAGAGCAGCATGCTGCCGAGCACGCACTGCTCCGCCGCCAGGTCGTGCGGTGGCGTGCGCTCGAACTCGCTCTCGCGCGTCGACATGTCGGAGACACTCACATCCACACCCCCCTGTCGCCCCCGTGTTCACATCTATCTCACCGCTCCGACAGTTTGGGCGCTGTCTCGTCCTTACGCAAAGGCGGTTGTGGAGGGGCCTGTGGACGGCCTGTGCATACACGCCGAAGCGGCTGTGCACAGCACCTGTGGACAACTTGTGGATTTCCGCACCGCCCCTGCGAACAGCCGTTGTGAGCTGCGGAAACACCGTCCACCGCCTGTGAGTTGAAGAAACCGTCAAGCCGCGTCATCCACAGGCTGCCCACAGCACCCGGTAAGCGACAACAGGTCTTTGTGGGTTACGGTGGCGAATCGTGGCATTTCGGCACCCGCACGACGCGGAGATCCTGCGGCTCGCGCTGCCCGCGTTCGGCGCGCTGGTGGCCGAGCCGCTGTTCCTGCTCACCGACTCGGCGATCGTCGGGCATCTCGGCACCGTTCCGCTCGGGGCGCTCGGCGTGGCCGGCCAGGTCCTGTCCACGTTCGTGAGCGTGTGCGTCTTCCTCGCGTACGGGACGACGGCCTCGGTCGCGCGGCAGATCGGCGCCGGGAACCTGACCGCGGCGATCCGCCAGGGGGTCGACGGCATCTGGCTCGCCGCGCTCATCGGCGCCGTCGTCATCGCGGTCGGCTGGCCGCTGGCACCGGCCGTCGTCGACGCGTTCGGAGCGTCGGCCGCGGTGACGCCGCAGGCGGTGACGTACCTGCATATCAGCCTGTTCGGGACGCCCGGGATGCTGATCGTCCTGGCCGGCACCGGCGTCCTGCGCGGGATGCAGGACACCCGAACGCCGCTGTACGTGTCCGTGGGCATGTTCGCGGTCAACGCCGCGCTCGGCGCGGTCTTCGTGCTCGTACTCGGCTGGGGCATCGCGGGGTCGGCCTGGGGGACGGTGCTGGCGCAGACGGGCGGCGCGATCCTGTACGCCGGGGCGGTCGCACGCGGCGCCCGGCGGCACGGCGCGCCGCTCCGGCCGGACTCGCGTGGCGTACGCGCGTCGGCGAGCGCCGGGGTCAACCTGATGATCCGCACGCTGAGCCTGCGGGTCGTGCTCATCCTCGGCACGGCGGTGGCCGCGCGGATGGGCGACGTCGAGATCGCCGCCCACCAGATCGCCTCGAACGTCTGGAACCTGCTGTCCTTCGCGCTCGACGCCATCGCGATCGCCGGGCAGGCCATCACCGGCCGATACCTGGGCGCCTCGGACGCCGCCGGAGCACGCGCGGCGACCCGGCGAATGATCCAGTGGGGCATCGTCGCCGGTGTGCTGTTCGCGCTGCTCGTGC
Source organism: Actinoallomurus acaciae (assembly GCF_042429965.1). NCBI lineage: Bacteria > Bacillati > Actinomycetota > Actinomycetes > Streptosporangiales > Thermomonosporaceae > Actinoallomurus > Actinoallomurus acaciae. Next base: position 35,694 of record NZ_JBHLZP010000001.1, on the reverse strand, counting down.
TGGCCTTCCGCCCCTGGCTGCCGAACCTGTTCACCTCGGACCCGTCCGTACGGTCCCAGCTGCTCGCCGCGCTCGTGGTGGTGGCGCTGCTGGAGCCGATCGCGGGCGTGGTGTTCGTGCTGGACGGCGTGCTGATCGGCGCGGGTGACCAGGGCTATCTGGCGGTGGCGGGCGTGATCCAGACCGTGGCGTTCCTGCCGGCCGCCTGGCTCGTGCACGCCTACGGTGGCGGGCTCGTGGCGCTGTGGCTGGCGATCGGGGTGTGGATGGCCGCGCGGCTGGTCACGCTGGGCCTGCGGGCCCGCGACGACTCATGGCTCGTCATGGGTGCCGTACGCCGTTGACCTGGGCGCGCATCCCGTCGAGCAGGCGCTGCAGGCCGTACTCGAACAGCCTGTCGCGGTCGAGGGCGACGCTGCCTCCGGAGGCGAGGAGGGGGAACTCCTCGGGGTCGAGAGTGAGTGGTTCGTCGTCCGCACGCTCGGCGTCGCCCTGCTCGTCCAGGACGAATCCGCTCACGTAGTGGCCGAGGACGAGGACGGCGCTTATCGCGTCATCGGGGGTGAACCCGGCCTCGACCAGCACGGCGAGCGTGCGCTCGATGCGCGAGAAGCTGTCGGGCGTGGGCCGGTTGCCGGACGCGAGGCGCGCCCCGTCGCGGTGGGCCAGCATCGCGCGCCGCCGCACCCGCATGCCCTCGGCGAGCCAGTCGTCCCAGGTCTGACCGGGCGCGGGGCGGCCGGTCGTGCCCTTCTCGGCGCGTTCGTTGGCGAGGGCGACGAGGTGGTCGAGCAGGTCCTGCTTGCTGGAGAAGTGCCAGTAGAGCGCCGGTGCCTGGACGCCCAGCTCCTTGGCGAGCCGGCGCAGTGAAAGGCCGTCCAGCCCCACCTCGTCGATGAGTCGCAGGGCCGTGTCCAGCACCTTCTCGCGGTCGAGCGCCATCGCCACCTCCCTCGTTGACAACTTAACACCGTTCAGGGATCCTTAACGGCGTTAAGTCCTTAACAGCGTTAAGGGGGCACTGATGTACGACGTGATCATTTCGGGGGCCGGCCCCATCGGGCTCTTCCTCGCCTGCGAGCTGCGCGCGTACGGGATCCGTACGGTCGTAATCGAACGCCGGGAGGCGATCGATCCCACGCTCAAGGCGGGCGCGGTGAGCGGCCGCGGAGCCGACATCCTCACCCGCAGAGGCGTCGTCGACCTGCTCGGCGACCTGCCCTCGATCGCCGACCTCATGGGCGGCCGCAAGCCCGGCGCGGGCAGCCTGCAGTCGAAGACCGCCCCGGCCGGCGGGGCGCCGCGCGGCCACTTCGCGGGCCTGTGGATCCTGCGCGGCGGCTCATCCACGCCGAGCGCGCTCGTGTTCGCGCCGCAACAGCGCATCGAGGAGGCGCTGGAGGCTCAGGCGCGGTCGACGGGGGCGGACATCCGGCGCGGCCACGCCGTCGAGGCGTTCGACGAGGACGACTCCGGCGTCACGGTGTCCGTCTCGGGGCCGGACGGCCCGTACGACCTGCGGGCGCGGTGGCTCGTGGGCTGCGACGGCGGACGCAGCGCGGTGCGCAAGGCCGCGGGCTTCGACTTCCCGGGCCTCGACGGCGTCATGACCGCGTACCAGGCGATGGCCGACTTCGACGACCCGGAGTTCGCGCCCATGGGCTGGCACCGGATGCCCCGCGGCCTCATGGTCCACGGGCCGCACCCCCAGCGGGTCCTCGTCGCGGAGTTCGACGGGCCGCCGACCGACCGGAACGCCCCGATCACCCGCGCGGAGCTGGAGGCCGCCGTACGACGCGTGTCGGAGACGTCGGTGACGATCACGGCGGTGCACTCGGTGACGAGGTTCACCGACAACACGCGGCAGGCCTCGGCGTACCGGCGGGGGCGGGTGCTGCTGGCGGGCGACGCGGCGCACATCCATCCGCCCTTCGGCGGCCAGGGCCTCCACCTTGGCCTCGGGGACGCGATCAACCTCGGCTGGAAGCTCGCCGCCACCGTACGAGGATGGGCGCCGCCGGACCTGCTGGACACCTACTCCACCGAACGCCACCCGGTCGCCGAGCGGGTCCTGCACAACACGCGGGCCCAGGTGGCGCTGCTACAGCCGGGGCCGCGCGTGGACGCACTGCGGGACATCTTCACGATGCTGGCGGAGACGCCGGAGGCGAACCGCCTGCTCACGGACCTGATGGGCGAGCTGGACGTACGGTACGCGGGGACGGGTGACCATCCGCTCACCGGCCTGTACTGCCCTGATCTCGCGCTGAAGACCGCTTCCGGGGACACACGGGTCGCCGACCTGTCGCGCGGTGCGAGGGCGCTGCTGCTCGACCTGTCCGACCGCGGGGACGTCCGCGATGCGGTACGCCCGTGGGCGGATCGGGTCGAGGTCGTCACGGGGGTCGCGTCTTCGGAGGATCCCGAGCCCGGGGACCTTCCGGACGCCCTGCTCGTACGGCCCGACGGCCATGTCGCCTGGGCGGGCGCCGATGTGGCCGAGCTCGGTGAAGCCGTACGCCGGTGGTTCGGCGAGCCGACGACTCCGGCCAGGTGATCAGGCCCGTGGCCGGTGGGATCTGTCGGTGCCTGACGGCAGGCTGTTCTCGACCATCTGGGCACCTCGCGTCCGCGCTGAACGTCGCTTCACCAGTCTCGTAAAGCCACTCAGATGTCGGTGAACCACGCTAGACTTCGAACATGTGTTCTACTCATGGCGAGCGGCTGGCCAGCCTCACCCGAGCGATCGACGACCTCGCGGCCGAGGGCCTCGGCGGTCTCCCACCCGACGCCTGGGCCGAGCGGGTCGCGGGCATCTGGGCTCTCGTCGAAGGCCTCGATCCCGACGTCGCCCGGCGGCGCGCCCGCTACACGACCGTCGACTCCTGACAGCCCTCGCCGACGCGGCGGCCGTAAGGCCCACCCCCGGGCCTTACGGCACCCCGCTCTCGCCCGAAGGCGGGGTCGGGGGACGTCAGAGGGCGAAGAGCAGGACGGCGTTCACGAGGACGATCACGGCGGTGGCGAAGTGGATGCCGAACGCGACCGCCTTGGTGCCGCCGTTGCGCAGCACGATCACGGTGTCGCCCAGGGGGACCAGGGCGACGACCAGCATGAACCACGCCTCGGCGGTAGCGCCGGCGAAGGCCAGCAGCGCCAGGCCGAGCAGGCCGTAGCCGCCGTCACGCAAGCCCTTGATCGTGAGATAGGCGGCGTCACCGTCCTTCTTGGCCGGGACGCCGTAGCCGGCGGCCGCAGGGCGTGGCACGAACAGGAAGCGGGCTCCGATGAACAGGATCAGCAGGTTGAGGACGATCGCAAGGCCGTAGGCGAGGGGAGTGAGCACGTTTCTCTCCGTATCTAGCACCGCTAGGAACGTGGCCGACGCTAGCAGAGCGTCGACAAGAACGCTAGCGCTGCTAGAGTTGGCGCATGTCGATCCAGACGCGCCGACAGCGCGAACGTGCGGAACGGGAGCGGATGATCATTGCGGCGGCCCGGGACCTGGCCGAGGCCGAGGGCTGGGAGGCGGTGACGACCCGGCGGCTGGCCGAGCGGATCGAATACAGCCAGCCCGTGCTCTACAGCCATTTCAAGGGCAAAGACGCGATCATGGCGGCTGTCGCGGTGGAGGGCTTCGCCGACCTGGCCGCCGATCTGCGCACCGCCCGCACCTCGGCGCCGGACGCGGCCTGCGCCCTCGCCGAGGTGGGCAAGGCCTACACCGCGTTCGCCGACCGGCGTCCGGCGCTCTACGACGCGATGTTCAGCCAGGCCGTCGACCTGCCATTCGCCACACCGCAGGCCCCGGCCGCCCTGCAGGCGGGGTTCGCCGAGTTCGCGGAGGCCATCCGTCCGCACGCGGGCGACGACGACCTCGGCCTGCTGACCGAGACCTTCTGGGCGGCCCTGCACGGCCTGGTGACCCTCACGCGCGCCGGCAGGCTCCCCCGCGAGCAGCACGACCGCAGGCTGGCGATCCTCCTGGCCCGCTTCACCCGGTAGCGGTCAGGTGGGCTCGGTGGACGACGGCAGGGAGAGTTCCAGTTCGAGCTCGTGGCGGATCGGGATGCCATCGAGGCCGATCTCGGGAATCGACGGCTTGAGCGCTCGGGACGCGGCGACGGCGTCACGGTGTACGCCGACGAGGTCGAAGCCGTACCGCTGGTAGAACCGCAACGCCCGAAGGTTGTCGTTCGTGGTGACCAGCCACAGCCGCCCCGCGCCGGCGGCGCGTGCCGCCTCGACCACCGCGTCGACGAGGGCGGTGCCCACACCCGCCCCTTCCCGTACGGAGTCGAGCGTGATGAGTTCGCACTCTCGGCCGGTGACCCGGTAGGTGGCCACGCCCACGGGTTCCTCGTCGAGGTAGGCGACGAATCCGGGAAGGACGGTCGTCTCGTGGGCGACGCCTCGGCTCACCGAGAGGGTTCCTCCCCACCGCCGGGTGAACAGTTGCCGTACCCATGCGAGGTGCGTCCCGGTGAGCGGTCGTACGGCCGGACCGCCGTCGTGTCGTGATGGCGCGCGGTCCATCAGAGCCGCCGGTACATGATGTGCAGTCCGACGTAGCCGTGAGCCGGATGGCGGAAGCCCTCCGGGAGGGTGGTCATCACCTCGAAGCCCAGTGACCTCCACAGCGCCACCGCCCGGGTGTTGGTCTCCACGACGGCGTTGAACTGCATCGCTCGAAAGCCGTCCTCGCGCGCCTGCGCCAAGACGTGCTCACCCAGCGCCCGGCCGACGCCCCGGCCGGAGTGACGCGGATCGACCATGAAGCTCGCGCTGGAGATGTGCGCGGCGCCGCCGCTGTGGTTGCGAACGCTGTCGGCCGTGCCCAGGATGCCTCCGTCCGCGTCCACCGCGACGAAGGTGCGACCCGGGGGTTTTGGGAACCACATCTGCCTGGCCTGGGATTCGGTGGTGTCCCGATCCCACGAGAACGTCTCACCGGCCCGGACGATGCCCTCCATGAACGCCCACATCCCGGGCCAGTCGTCCGGCGTCGCCTCTCGGATCAGCATGGCCGCCAGCATGGGTCAGCCGGTCAGGGGCCGCAACCGGGTTACGAACCGTGCCCATCTAGGGCCGGTGTCTGCCACCTCGATGCCGATGCCGAGCGAGGAAGGATCGCCTGCTGGCCTCCGAGTCGACGTCGTCGTCCTCCGGGGGGCGGGCGTCGGAGCCGATCTTGCGGGCGACCTCCCTGCGGAGGCGGGGCAGTTTGCGATAGAGCACGTCACCGGGGCAGTCGGTGTCGTTGTAGTCGCGGTGGCCGACGATCGCGGTGGCGGGATCGAGGTTGTGGGCCGTGCACAGCCAGGCGCACGTCTCGACCAGTGACCGCCACAGTTTCGCGGGTACCTCGTCCTTGACGTACGTGCCTTCGTTCTCGATTCCGAGGGTGTGCTGGTTGTGGTGCAGCGACTGCGCGCCGACGACGAGTTCGTTCCGCGCGATCGCCTGCAGGGTGCCCGCCCGGCCCTCCATGACGAAGCCGCCACGGCTGATCGTCAGCTGTTCCCCGATGTCGTCCCAGTTTCGCGTCTCCATGTGAAACCGCTGAATCTGCCGCGACAACGCGAACGCGTGCGCCCGCGAGGTGTCGCTCACGTTCGGAGAGGCGGTGTGATGGACGATGATGTGGTCCGGCGGCCGCTCGAGCACACGGGGCGGCCGCTTCGGCGCGACCGCACCCCAGTCCTTGCGCGTGTAGAGCTTCGGCATACCGTCCGCGTTCGCTTGCATGGAACCCCCGGCAAGCATCACATCCGCAGCGGCGACTCCGATAGCCGTACGCAGCAGATGCCGGCGGAGTATCCCCTCGGCGCCGATCGCGATCACCCCCGGTCCGCGACTGGACCGCCAGCGTAACCGCGTGATCACAAATTGCGAGCACATCCAGCGCGGGCGTTTCACGTGGAACGACGGATAAACCCGAAAACACCCCCACGCAAACTTCATCCAGGGGGAATGGGAGCGACCCCACGCCGGTCGGACGCGGGTGGTGGGAGGGTTGAGAGGCCCTCGAGCAGCATCTGCGGAGTTATCCACAGTCTGCGGTGGAGTTACCCACAGCCCTTCAGGATCCTGTTCGATGGTCCTTGTGCTCCTCTGGCTCGAGGAGCCGCCGTCCCCAAGTCATCGCCCGGTGATCGTCTTTCCCGTCTTCGCCGTGGCCCACTGGCATGGGTGCTCGGCGGACAGCGCGCGGCGATGACCTGTCAGCCGCCGAGCCTGTCGAAGAGATCGCGCGTCCCTTCCGAGAGGCTCGTGGCAGGTGATTCGTCGATCGGCGCGGAAGGGAGGTCTTCTCCTCGTCAGACGCTTGCCGTAAACCTTGCCATGGGCGTCTTCACCAGCGGGAATAGGCGTGCCTCGCCATGGCTGGTGCCCCGGTGAGATGAGAAGGCCGACAGGCCGCGCGAGGCGGAGCAGGGGCCGAACGGGAGGAATCGGGGCAGCCGAGAGCAGGATATTTCGCGTAGTCCGCGACTTATTTCCTAGAGGCGATCAACTTCGCGAATGCACCTGGGCGAGACGGGAACCACAAGACACCGCCCGGGCTACGACAGGCTCCCCGGCCCCGGACAGCAAGGACACCACGCCGCGATGTCCCACACATCTCGCGTCACCACTCCCGAAAAAGTTTTCCACAGTCTGTGGAGAACGAACGTCGAACGCACAGCCGATGCCCGCGAACCTCCGCCGCGACCCCAAATCCGGGGCTCGTAGACGTACCCGTGAGATCCACACGCCACGCCCCCGAACGAAATGGAGGTACCCGCCGACCACGAATCCCAGGACACGTTAGACGTACGGCCGCAGTTCCACCCGCCACCACGAATCCGGGGCACGTAGGCGCACCCGTAAGACCCACACGCCGCCACGCCCCAGGTGAACTGGAGGTACCCGCGAAGGCCCCGCCGCGACCACGAATCCCGGGACGCGCTGGACATGCGGCCGAAGCTCTGCCCGCCACCACGAACCCCGGGCACGTAGACGCACCCACGGAACCCACACACCGCCGCCCCCAGCCGAACTGGAACCACCCGCAAAATCCCGCCGCGACCACGAACCCCGAGACGCGTTGGGCATGCGGCCGAACTTCGCCCGCCATCATCAAGCCCGGACCCCCTGAACGCGTCCGCGAAGTCCCGCCGCCGCTGTCCATCACGACCGAGCGGACCGCGAGCGGTGGTGCCGTCGGCGGTCCGGACGAGCGCGCAGCCCTCTCGCGACGGCCGGCTCTGCCGAGCCGACGGCGAACCCCCGTCGGCAGCCGGAGTCGTCGGCCAGCCTGCCGGCGGCGAGCAGGCGCCATCGCCGTGCGAGCGAGGACCGGAGCCTCGACCACGCTGAACGTGTCCGCGAGACCTCCCCGCGACCATGACTCCCGAACGCCATGGACGAGACCGTGAAGCCTCACCACTGCCACGCACCTTGGACGTACCTCGAAGTCCGCCACCGCCACGAACCCGGACGCTCCACGAAGCCCGGCCGCCGCCGCGAACCCGGGACGTGCTGAACAGGTCCACGAAGCCCCGCCGCGACCACGGATCCCCAACGCGCTGGACCAGACCGCGAAGCCTCACCACCACCACGCGCCCTGGAACTGCCTTCAAGCTCGCCGCCGCCGCGAAACCGGAGTTCGTTGAACGGGTCCGCGGAGCCTCGCCCGGCCAGCGAATGGCGGGCGGGGCGCGTCCCCGAGGTCCGTGGCCCAGGGAAATCTCCGTCAGCAGGGACCCCGCCGGACGACGAGGGTACAGCCAAAGGGCCGGGTCCTCGGGGACCCGGCCCTTCGATCAGGTGCTGTCGGCGGTCAGCCGGCGAGGACCTCGATGTTGATTTTGGCGCTGACCTCGGAGTGCAGGCGGACGGCGACCGAGTGGGCGCCGACCGTCTTAATCGGGTTGACGACCTCGATGCGGCGCTTGTCCAGCTCCGGGCCGCCCGCGGCCTTCACCGCGCCCGCGATGTCGGCCGGGGTTACGGCGCCGAACAGGCGGCCGCTCTCGCCGGCGCGGGTGCGCAGGCGGACCTTGAGACGCTCCAGCTCGCCGCGGATGGACTCCGCCTGCTCGATGCTGGCGATCTCGCGGGCGGCGCGGGCCTTGCGGATCGAGGCGATCTGCTTCTCCGCGCCGCGGGTCCACTGCATGGCGAAGCCGCGCGGGATCAGGTAGTTGCGGCCGTAGCCGTCCTTGACCTCGACGACCTCGCCCGGGGCGCCGAGCCCGGAGACCTGCTGAGTCAGGATGAGCTTCATGATCAGGGTCTCCTTTCTCAGCGAGCCGTGCTGGTGTACGGCAGCAGCGCCATCTCGCGGGCGTTCTTGATCGCGGTGGCGACGTCGCGCTGGTGCTGGGTGCAGTTGCCCGTCACCCGGCGAGCGCGGATCTTGCCGCGGTCGGAGATGAACTTGCGCAGCAGCGCCGTGTCCTTGTAGTCGACGTAGGAGAGTTTCTCCTGGCAGAACAGGCAAACCTTCTTCTTCGGCTTGCGCGGTGGAGGTTTCGCCATCGTGGTGCTCCTCTTAGGAGAGCCCCGCTCGCGCGGGAATGGTCGGTTGGATGAAGAGTGATCTTGCAGAGGTTAGAACGGCGGGTCGTCGGAGAATCCGCCGCCTCCGCCTCCGGTGGCCCACGGGTCGTCGGCGGGCTGGTTGCCCCCGCCGAAGCCGCCGCCGCCACCCTGGCCGCCGCCGCCTCCGCTGAAGCCGCCGCCTTGGCCGCCGCCGCCTCCGCCTCCGAAGCCGCCGCCCTGGTTGCCGCCACCGCCGAAGCCGCCGCCTCCGCCGCCCTGCCGCTGGGTCTTGTTGACCTTCGCGGTGGCGTTCTTCAGAGACGGACCGACCTCGTCGGCCTCGACCTCGTACACGGTGCGCTTCTCACCCTCGCGGGTCTCGTACGACCGCTGCCGAAGCCGGCCCTGCACGATCACCCGCATGCCACGCTGGAGGCTCTCGGCGACGTTTTCGGCCGCCTGCCGCCAGACGTTGCAGGTGAGGAAGAGGCTCTCGCCGTCCTTCCACTCACCGGACTGCTGGTCGCGGAAACGGGGGGTGGAGGCCACGCGGAAGCGCGCGACCGCCTGGCCGTTGGGGGTGAAGCGCAGTTCCGGATCCTCGACGAGATTGCCGACGATCGTGATCTGGGTATCGCCTGCTGCCATGCGGCTCTCCAGCTAACAGATTCGGATTACTTGGGCGGCCGGGGGGCTCAGCGAGCCTCGGGCCGGATGACCTTCGTGCGCAGGATGGAGTCCTGAAGGTTCAGCTGCCGGTCGAGTTCTTTGACCGTGGCGGGGTTGGCCGTCAGGTCGATCACCGCGTAGACGCCCTCGGACTTCTTGTCGATGTCGTACGAAAGGCGCCGGCGGCCCCAGACGTCGACCTTCTCGACACTGCCGCCGTCGGTCTTCACGACGGTGAGGAACTGGTCGAGCGACGGAGCGACGGTGCGCTCTTCGATGTTCGGGTCGAGGATGACCATAAGCTCGTAACGACGCATGCGGATCCCAACCTCCTTTGGACTGGTGCGGTCACGGTCTCTCCGTGACAGGAGGGCCTTGCGTCTCGTGCGGATCGGCTCCGCGCGATCGACACAGGCTATCAACAACCAGCAGCTCAATCGTCCGAGACGCGAGGACTCAGCTCTCCCTGCGCCGGTCGAGCTCGGACATGATGTCGGCCATCCGCGACCGCATGCGCGCGGTCTGGGTGGTCAGCAGGGACAGCTCCTCGATCAGCTCGACGTCGTCGACGGCCGTCAGGTCGCGGGTCATCATCTCAGGCCTCCGTTCGAAACCACGTTCGAGGGTATCGGGTGGGTCGGACAGAATCGGGCCCTCCCGCACCGACATGGGCCCAGGCCAGCGCGGGAATCACCCCGGAAACGGACGAATCACGGGGGACAGGAACCATGCGGAACGTTCTCGCCAGGCGTCACCATCGGCGACCCGACCACCACACCGCCGAGGACCGGGCCGACCGCGGCGCCGCCGACGTCCAGGCCCCTCACGAGCGGCCGGTGCACCACCGGGCCCACGCGTCCGAGCATCCGCGCGAGACGTCGCTCGCGTTCGTCACCATCGTCGGCGGGGTGATCGCGTTCGTGTGCGGCGCCATACAGCCCTTGCACTTCATCGCGGTCTGCGTGGGCATCGTGACCGTGCTGTTCGGCCTCTACTCCCAGCTGGTGTCGGCGACCACGGCGGAGCGCTGGGTCAACGTCATCGGCCTCGGACTGGCGTTCCTGGGCCTCGGACTCGGGCTCAGGCACGGCGGGTTCATGATCTGAGGAGGCTCCTGGTGAGCAGGGGGCTCCGGGCGGGCTCTTGCGCGTAGGCTCGTCGCCATGGTGCGTATCGGAGCCCACGTGGACCAGACCGACCCTCTCGCCTCGGCCGCCGCCAAGAAGGCGGAGGCCGTGCAGTTCTTCCTTGGCGACCCGCAGGGGTGGAAGGCCCCCGTGCTCCCGGAGAAACACGAGGCGATCCGCGACTCCGACGTGGACGTCTACATCCACGCCCCGTACGTCGTCAACGTCGCGACCTCGAACAACCGCATCCGCATCCCGAGCCGCAAGATCCTTGCCCAGCAGCTCGACGGCGCGGCCGAGATCGGCGCCAAGGGCCTGATCGTGCACGGCGGCCATGTGCTGAAGAACGACGATCCGCAGACCGGCTTCGACAACTGGCGCAAGGTCTTCGAGCGCATGGAGTGCCCCATCCCGGTGCTCATCGAGAACACCGCGGGCGGCGACAACGCCATGGCGCGCATGCTGGAGCGGATCGCGCGTCTTTGGGACTCACTCGACGGCTTCGACGTGGGATTCTGCCTCGACACCTGCCACGCGCACGCGGCGGGCGAGGATCTGGCGGACATCGTCGACCGGGTTCGTGCGATCACCGGCCGGATCGACCTGGTGCACTGCAACGACAGCCGTGACGCGTTCGGCTCCGGCGCCGACCGGCACGCGAACCTCGGCGACGGCAAGATCGACCCCGAGCTGATCCTGAAGGTCGTCCGCGAGGCGGGCGCGCCGGTCATCGTCGAGACGCCCGGCGACGGGCAGGCCGCCGACATCGCCTGGCTCCGCGACAACCTCTAGGGCCGATGGGGCCGACCGAGCCCGTGGCCTCAGGCGGACTCGGGAGGCGACAGCAGCAGCACGGCCATCGGCGTCGGGGTCCGCCGCCAGTAGTCGACGGCGGTCTCGAAGACGTCCACGAGCATGCGGTGCGTGGCCGGATCGGCGTCCGCGAGTTCGCCCCAGTGGTCGTACACCACGAGGTATCCGCAGTTGGCCGGCGTCCAGGACAGGTCGCGCAGAGAGTCCTGAAGCGCGTCCCAGTTGTGCCCGAAGTACGACGGCAGCGCGAACTCCTCGGCACACCGCGCCAGCAGCGTCCGCTTGTCGCGCACGCCGGCTCCGTCGAGCCAGAACACCCGCCAGCCCGCGCGCTCGGCCTCGGTGGCGCCGCGAGCCGCCTCACGCCGGTCGGCGACCCACGAGTGCACGCCCGGCTCCCGGCTCCCGGTCAGCAGTTCCTCGATCATTCGCAGCTCCCTACCCCGATCATGCGCCCGAAGACGCCGGTTCGGAAGCCTCAGCCGGCCCAGTGGCCGGAGGTGAAGAGGATGACCTCTTCGGTGAGCAGCGGCACGAACACCACGAGCACCAGGATGTACGCGGGCCACCGCAGCCTGCCGATGCCCAGCCAGAGCGGCCACCACAGCAGCGCCGCCCGCCCGATCGACAGATAGAACGCCGAGGTCAGCAGCGAGGCGAGCGGCAGCCCCACGTACACGGCCTCGGACCAGCGACGCCGGGCCAGCAGCCAGCAGGTCAGCGCGACCCCGACGATCGCCGCGACGATCTCCACCCGGAACGCCCCGGAGAACTCGTTATGCTCCCCGAACGCCGCCTGCCACGTCGTACGGAACGCGTCCCACGGCCACGCCAGCGACCGGCCCCAGCCCTCCTGCTGCGCATGCTGCCACGCCAGCCAGTCACCCGTACGCCGCCACTGGTACAGCGAGTAGGCGGCCACGGGCGCGAACGGCAGCACCAGCCACGGCGCCGACCGCCACCGCCGATCCACCATCAGGAACTCCACGATCAGCGCCACCGCGAGGAAGATCCCGGTGATCCGTACGCACGCCGCCCCCATCGCGCACAGGGCGGCCGGCTCCCAGCGGCGCTGCCGGGCCAACAGCCAGGCGGGTATCGCGAAGGCCAGGAACAGCGACTCGGAGTACCCGGCGAACAGGAACACCGCGTACGGGCTGAGCAGCAGGGCCACGACGGCCTTCACGCCCGTGTCCGTGAGCCGCGCCAGGGCGACCATGGCGACCGCCCCGGCCACGAGGCTGATCAGCAGCGCCGACAGCTCCCAGCTCGGGATCACGTAGTGCACGCCGCGGATCAGGATCGGCAGGCCCGGGAAGAACGCCGGCAGCCCGGCGTCCTGCGGCTGGCTCGGATCGCCCCGGTAGCCGTACTTGGCGATCTCGATGAACAGGTCGACGTCCCACTGCGTCCACCGGTCGAGGAACGAGTCCTTCAGGTCTCCGTACGACCAGACGGCCGCGACCGCGACGGAGAGGACGAGCACGCCCAGGCGGGTGCCGGCCCAGGCCCCCAGCACGGCCCGGTCGGTGTCGACACCGGGGGCGAGGCCGACGCCCTTACCCGTGCGAACGGCCACTCATGCTGCCTGGGGTGCCGGGCGCCGGAGCAGGACGAACCGGTCCTCGGCGCCGTCGAGGACACCGCCGGCCGGGTCGTCGACGCCGTCACGGCGGACGAGGTCGAGCCGCGGCACCAGGATGTCGACGACGATGAGCGCGGCCAGCATCAGCACGGTGAGGAACCTGGCGAGCAGGGCGATGTAGTAGACGCTGTCGTTGATGCCGCCGGCGGGCGCGTGCCCGGACAGCACGGCCGACAGCGTGTCCGACAGGCCCATTCCCGGCTGTTGCAGCGATCCGGCCATCAGGTACCACCAGATGCCGAAGAAGTAGACGATCTCTCCGGCCTGCCACAGCAGGTAGGCGGGCAGCTTGGGCCGGGCCAGCGCGATCACGGGCAGCAGCCAGAGGACGTACTGCGGCGACCACACCTTGTTGGTGAGCAGGAACGCCGCGAGCACCAGGAACAGCACCTGCGGCAGCCGGGGGCGCCGCGGCGCGAGCAGCACGAGCAGGGCGATGAGCAGCGCCAGCACCGCGAACCCCGCCTCGCCCATGAGGTTCAGCGTCGGCACCTTGTCGACGGAGGACATGCCCTCGCGCCCGGCCATGAAGAAGATCGAGCCCCAGTCGACCGGACGCTCCTGGTTGAAGGTGTAGAAGCGGCTCCAGCTGTCGAAGGCCGCCAGCATGATCGGCACGTTCACGACGAGCCACGCGACGACGGCCCCCACGAGCATGCGGCCGAACTCCCGCCAGCGGCCGGCCCGCAGGCACAGCAGGAACAGCGGTCCGAGGAACAGCAGCGGATAGAACTTGGCGGCCACGCCGAGGCCGAGCAGCACGCCGGCGGTGGCGTGGTGGCGGCGCGCCCAGGCCGCGAGCGCGAGCGCGGACAGCGCGACGGCGAGCAGGTCCCAGTTGATGTACGCCGACAGCAGCAGTGCGGGCGACGCGGCGACGAGCAGGCCGGCGCGCAGGCCGTGCCGGCCCGAGGAGTACGCGGTGGCGATGACGGTGACGACGGCGCAGAGCATGAGCGCCACGGCCGTCAGGTCGTAGAACCACATGCCGCGCGAGACGGCGTCCGGGCCGCCGAACCAGCGGGAGATCACCGCCATGACGTGCATGAACCCGCCGGTGAGCACGGGGTACTCGACCGGCTCAGGGATCTTGTCGAGATAGGGGATCTTGCCGTCGGCGAGGCCGCGCCCGAAATAGAGCGGATAGATGTCGGTGTAACAGGCGTTGCGCACCGTCGGCACGAAGTCGAAGCCGACGCCACGGCAGGGCAGCTTCTGCAGATACCCCAGGACCGAGACGACGACGGTGGTGGCGAACAGCGCGGGCACGGCGTGCCACGGTCCGGTGCGTACGGCGGCGGGGCCGGAGGAGCGTACGGCTCCTCCGGCCCCGTCGGTGATCTGGGGCTCCTGCATCGATGGTCAGGCTATTCGTCGATCGGCCTCGCGGCGCGGGCGTTCGGATCCTGTCCTCCGCCGCCGTCGTTGTTCCCGCCCGGCGGCGACTCACAGCCGACGATGTGCTTACAGGTCGGCGATGCCGGCGGCGAGGTGTCCTGACACTGCGGATTCCGCGGGTGCAGGGTGCAGTCCGGCTGCCCTTGGTTGTCGCTGGGCTTGCAGTGGTCGGTCATCGGGTTCTGGTTCGGCAGGCAGGTCGGCGTCGGGGTGTCCTGCGGCGTCGGCGCCACGCTCGGCGGCGGTGTCTGCGACTCGCTGGTGTCACCCACGTACGCCGGCGGCGGGAAGTGCGTGACGTCCTTGTACTTGTCGAGGCTCAGCGCCTGCGACATGTAGTCGTGCCAGATCGTCGCCGGGAGGTCACCACCGTTGATCGCCGGATAGCCCCCGACGTTCTGCAGCGGGATCGTCTTGGCCGCGTGCTTCTTGGTGCGGTCCTGGAACCGCCACATGCCGATCGTCGTCACCAGCTGCTTGGGGGTGAAGCCGGAGAACCAGGCGGCGACGTTGTCGTTGGTGGTGCCGGTCTTGCCGGCCACCTCACGCCCGGGGATGGCGGCGTTCTTGCCCGTTCCGCGGGTCACGACCGACTGCATGGCGTACTGCACGTCATGCGCGACGTCCCCGCTGAAGGCAGAGTGACGCTCGATCTTCGGGTGGTTGGTCTTGCCGCTCGGCTCGATGACCGATCTGATGCTGTGCGGCGTGATGTAGTTGCCGTCGTTGGCGATGGTGGAGTAGCCGCTCGCCTGGTAGACCGGCGCGATGTCGGACTGGCCGAGGAAGAAGCCACCTTCACCGGGATGTCCGTCTCGTAGCCCTTGCTGTGGCAGTCCGGACGCCTTCGCGAGGGCGTAGACGTCCTGGTAGCCCGCCTTGAAGCCCAGTGGCACGTAGACGGTGTTGAGCGAGTCCGCCGTCGCCTGGACGAGGGTGACGTACGGGTTGGGCGCGTTGGCCTCGTCGTTGATGAACCTCGTCGCGCCGGGCGTGCCGGCCGCGACGCTGTCGCCGTCGGTGTTGAAGTACTGCGGCGACTTGCCGTTCATCACCGTCTTGAGGCTGATGCCCTTCTTCAGGGCGGTCGCGAGCACGTACGGCTTGAAGGACGATCCGACCTGCGCCGTCGAGTAGTAGGCGTCGTCGACCTGGCGTTTGACGAAGTCCGCACCGCCGTAGGCGGCCAGGACCTCACCCTTGGTCGGATCCATCGTGACCAGGCCCACACGGGTGTCCCTGGGCATGTGATGGGCCCTCAGGTCGGCCTCGACGGTCTGCTGCGCCTTTGACTGCAGCGTCTTGTCCCAGGTCGTGTAGACCTTCAGGCCGCCGTTCTCGATCTGCTGCTCGGAGTAGCCCATGCCGCTGAGGGCGTTCTTCACACGCTCGTACAGGAAGCCCTTCTGGCCCCCCAGCGCGTTGCCCTTCGCCAGCTTCTTGACCTTCGGCAGGTGGTCCTTGTACTTCAGGTAGTCCGTCTGGGAGATCGAGCCGGACCGCACCATGGCCTGGAGGACGATGTCGTACCGGTTGACCGTGTCCTGCAGGTGCGACTTGATCGCCGGGTCGTAGTAGCCGGGCTGCTTGGCCTGCGAGGCGAGGATCGCGGCCTGCGGCACGGTGAGCGCGCTGGCCTTCTCGCCGAAGTACGCCTGCGCCGCCGCCTCGACACCGTTCGCCCCACGGCCGAAGAAGATGGTGTTGAGGTAGTTCTGCAGGATCATGTTCTTGTCCTGCTGCTTACCGACCTTGACCGCGATGAAGATCTCTTTGAACTTCCGGGTGACCGTCTGTTCCTGGTTCAGGTAGGCGTTCTTGACGTACTGCTGGGTGATGGTGGAGCCACCCTGGGTGGAGCCGCCCTTGAGGTCGTTGAGGAACGCCCGGGTGATGCCGGTCGGTGAGACCGCCGACTCGTGGTAGAAGTTCCGGTCTTCCACGGCGACCACGGCCTGCTGCATCGGCTTGGAGATGTCGTTGAGCTGAACGACAGTACGAGAACTGCCGATCTTCATCATCTGCGAGCCGTCGTTCCAGTAGACGGTGGCGCCCTGCTCAGTGCTGTCCTGGTTGACCGTGGGCACCTTCACCATCGCGTAGGCGACCCCGACCCCGCAGATGCTGGCGAGAGTCCCGATCCCCATCGTGGCGAGCACGAGCTTCCAGGACGGCATGAAGCGCCGCCAGCCGGTCTGGGGGGGTTCGCCACCACGCGGGCCGCGTCCGCCTCCGGTGCTGCCGTTGCCGGCGCGCCGCCGTCCCGGACCACCGGGCTCACCGGGTCCACCAGGCCCACCGGGCCCGCCGGAACGTCCTCCGGGGCCACCGGGCCCACCGGGGCGTCGCGGCGGGTCGCCAGGGCGACGCGGCGGACCCCCGTAGCGTTCGACGCCGCCCTGCGGCGAGCCGCTGGGCAGCGACGGTCGATCCGACCGTCCGACCGGCGTCTGCGGCCGGGTCGGCGGGGAGGGCCTCTGGTTTCCCCGTTGCCCGTACTCTGGCCCGTAATCGCTTCCGTAACTCACGCGACCTCGTTCACTGGGGTACGGCTATCCGTCCGACAGTACTGGGGCGGGCAGTTGATCGAGACCGTCTGTCGGGGTTCCGCGCCGAGACGCGGTCACGTACGTGCGGTCCTGCCCTTGCCGGAACTGGCCTCCCCATGTCCAAGTACGTACGACAGAGTCAAGTGGTTCCAGCCACAACTTTGACACACTTCGACCACATACGCCCGGAACTCCCCAAATTCACGGGCCATCTCCAGGAGCTCCGGAGTGGCCTTGACGCGTCCGGCGTAGCGACCCAGCTGGTCACCGTAGACGTACGTCACATGGGTGAGCCGCTCTTTCTGGCAGACGGGGCACACCTTGTCGGTCGGCTCCCCGTGGTACTTGGCGGCCCTGAGCAGGTACGGGTGCGCGTCGCAGGCATCGTCGACGGTCAGCCCGCCGGAGAACAGGTCGGACAGGGTGGCCCGCCGGGCGAGCCCGTAGTCGACGACCATTCGCTGCGACCACATGCCAGCAGAGTACGACGCCCCGCAAGGCTCCCCCCAGTCTCTGGACGCCACTCCGGCCGGAAGCCCCGGCGCGCAAGCGCTTGCGGCCGTCTACGCGTCGCCGTATCGTTCTGATGTATCGGTTCGATACATTCGAGCGATACATCGAGGCGACTGGTCGCGGACGGAGGGGCGCATGAGAGGCAAGGGTGGCGAGCTCGAGCTCGCGGTGCTCGGGCTGCTCCACGAGTCCCCGATGCACGGCTACGAGCTGCGCAAGCGGCTCAACGCCCTGCTCGGCATGTTCCGCGCCTTCTCCTACGGCTCGCTCTACCCCTGCCTGAAGCAACTGCTCGAGCAGGGGTTGATCACCGAGGACGACCAGGAGCCCGCCGTGGTCCGGCCGGCCGCGACCCGCCGCTCAAAGATCGTGTACAAGCTCACCGCCGAAGGAAAGGAGCGCCTGCAGGAGCTCCTCTCCGAGGCGGGCCCCGCCTCCTGGGAGGACGAGGGCTTCGGAGTTCATTTCGCCTTCTTCGCCCACACCCGCGCCGACGTGCGGCTGCGGATCCTCGAAGGCCGGCGCAGCCGCCTCGAGGAACGGCTGGAGGGCGTACGCGCCGCGCTGGCCCGGACTCGCGAGCGAGTCGACAACTACACGCTCGAGCTGCAGCAGCACGGGCTGGAGTCGGTCGAGCGCGAGGTCCGGTGGCTCAACGAGCTGATCGGGCGCGAGCGCGCACAGCAACAAGAGGAAGAGAACCGCTGAGAGACGCGAGCGCGTCCCGGCATCAAGAGAAAAAGGAGCACCCCGCATGGGTTCAGTGCGCGTCGCCATTGTCGGTGTCGGCAACTGCGCGAGCTCGCTCGTCCAGGGAGTCGAGTACTACAAGGACGCCTCGCCCGACATTCGCGTCCCCGGCCTGATGCACGTCCAGTTCGGCGACTACCACGTCGGTGACGTGGAGTTCGTCGCGGCGTTCGACGTGGACGCCAAGAAGGTCGGCCGTGACCTCTCCGAGGCGATCGTGGCGAGCGAGAACAACACGATCAAGATCTGCGACGTCCCGCCGTCCGGCGTGACCGTGCAGCGCGGCCACACCTTCGACGGTCTCGGCGAGTACTACCGCGAGATCATCCAGGAGTCCGACGAGACCCCGGTGGACGTCGTGCAGGTGCTCAAGGACACCCGGGCCGACGTGCTCGTGTCGTACCTGCCGGTGGGGTCCGAGGACGCCGACCGCTTCTACGCGCAGGCCGCCATCGACGCCAAGGTCGCGTTCGTCAACGCCCTGCCGGTGTTCATCGCCAGCGACCCCACCTGGGCTCAGAAATTCACCGACGCCGGTGTCCCGATCGTCGGCGACGACATCAAGTCCCAGGTGGGCGCCACCATCACGCACCGCGTGATGGCCCGCCTGTTCGAGGAGCGCGGGGTCGAGCTGCTGCGCACGTACCAGCTCAACTTCGGCGGCAACATGGACTTCATGAACATGCTGGAGCGCAAGCGCCTCCAGTCCAAGAAGATCTCCAAGACCCAGTCGGTCACCTCGCAGATCCCGCACGAGATGGCAAAGGCCGACGTGCACATCGGCCCGTCCGACCACGTGCCGTGGCTCGACGACCGCAAGTGGGCCTACGTCCGCCTGGAGGGCAAGTCCTTCGGTGACACGCCGCTGAACCTGGAGTACAAGCTCGAGGTCTGGGACTCCCCGAACTCCGCCGGCGTCATCATCGACGCGGTGCGCGCCGCGAAGATCGCCAAGGACCGCGGCATCGGCGGCCCGATCCTGTCGGCGAGCTCCTACTTCATGAAGTCGCCGCCCGTGCAGTACAACGACGACCAGGCCAACCAGGCGGTCGAGGACTTCATCGCCGGCAAGGTGGAGCGCTAACGAGCGAACGGCTACCCGCGTCCGAGGACACGAACGGTAGCGAAGCGAGGAAGCGGAGAGTCACCGTCGCCGGAGAGGTGCGCGGTGGCGCCGCGACACACGAGGAGGCCCGTACGCGATTCGCGTACGGGCCTCCTGGTGTCCGCGTTCTGGGAGGACCGGCCTACAATCCCTTTGATGGACGGCCGTGACCTGCTACAACGCAATGGTCATACCCCAGGCGCCTCGGCGTCGGCCGTCCGTCGCGACGGGAATGCGAGAGAGGAAAGGGCTCGATCAGAGCGGATACGCCGGCCAGGACTCCCCCAGCTATTTGCGACACGTAGCGCGATGCCCCATTAACGGTATGTCGTCACGTT
This sequence comes from Actinoallomurus acaciae, assembly GCF_042429965.1. Classification (NCBI taxonomy): domain Bacteria; kingdom Bacillati; phylum Actinomycetota; class Actinomycetes; order Streptosporangiales; family Thermomonosporaceae; genus Actinoallomurus; species Actinoallomurus acaciae. The sequence goes on along the minus strand of NZ_JBHLZP010000001.1, from coordinate 16,258 downwards.
GTCACGGGCTTGTCTCGCGATCTGAACGGTTGAGTAACCAGTCCCACTCTTTACCAATCTGAGCTGGACAGTGACTCCGGCTCAGGGTGTTCTCGCACCTTGAGGCGTGCCTGCCCCGGCATGCTTTGACCCCATAGCGTAAGACGGCCGCAAGGCCGGAGGAGGGCGTACATGACTGGTAGAACGACGGGGCTCAAGGCAGCGGCCGCCATCGGCGTGCTCGCTGTCGGCCTTGCCGCGTGTGGCGGCGGGAGCGGCGGCAGCGGCGGCTCGGACGACGGCAAGCCCAAGAAGGGCGGCACGCTGAAGCTCGTCGGTGCCGGCGGTCAGGACAACCTGGACCCGACCAGTGCCTACAGCACGACTTCCAGCGCCCTCCAGCGGACTTACTCGCGCCAGCTGTTCGCCTACCCGGCGTCGAAGGACGCCAAGGCCGCCAGCACCCCCGTGCCGGACGCCGCGGCCGAGATGCCGACCATGGACAACGGCGGCATCAGCAAGGACGGCCTGACCTACAAGATCAAGGTCCGGCAGGGCGTCATGTGGGACTCGCAGCCGCCGCGGCCGATGGTCGCCGGCGACTTCGTGCGGGCCTTCAAGCACATGTGCAACCCGGCCTCCCCGGTCGGCGCGCCGAACTACTACGTGCCCAACATCAAGGGGATGCAGGCCTACTGCGACCCGTTCCTGAAGGACAAGAAGCTCCAGCAGGACCCCAAGGGCATCGAGAATTACGAGAACGGCCACGACATCTCCGGTGTCAAGGCGCTCGACGACTACACCATCCAGTTCACGCTGACCAAGCCCGCCTCGGACTTCATCAGCCTGCTGGGCATGACCTTCGCCTCGGCCGTGCCGGTCGAGTACTACAAGTACGTGCCGGGCAGCCCTGACCAGTTCCGTCACCTGGTGTCGGCCGGTCCGTACAAGGTCACGGTGTTCAACCCCGGCAAGCAGATCGTGCTGGAGAAGAACCCGAACTGGAAGCAGGACACCGACCCGCTGCGCCACCAGTACGTGGACCGCATCGAGGTCACCGAGGGCCAGGAGTCGCCCGAGACCGTCCAGCAGCAGCTCGAGGGCGGCAGCGCCGACATCTCCCTGGACCAGCCGGTGCCGGCGTCGGCGCTCGGCCGCCTCGCGGCCAAGAACGACCCGAACCTGACGGTCAACGGTCCGCCGATCTCCAACCCGTACCTGGTGTTCAACTTCAAGAGCCCGAACGCCAACAAGGCGATGTCGAAGCTCAAGGTGCGTCAGGCGATCGAGTACGCCATCAACAAGGTGGCGCTGGCCCGCATCTACGGTGGCCCGAAGTACAACACGCCGCTGAACACCGTCATCCCGCCGGACAGCGTCGGCTACCAGGACTACAACCTGTACCCGACGAACGGCAGCCAGGGTGACCCGGCCAAGTGCAAGCAGATGCTCTCCGAGGCCGGCTACGCGAACGGCCTGAAGATCAAGGCCGCCTACCGCCAGGCGGGCAACCACCCGGCGATCTTCCAGAGCTACGCGCAGGACCTGAAGGCGTGTGGCATCACCGTCGAGGGCGTGCCGGTTCCGCAGGCCGACTTCTACACGCAGTTCCTGCAGAAGACGGACAACACGACCGCCGGCAAGTGGGACGTCGCCGCCCCGGGCTGGGTGCCGGACTGGTTCGGCAACAACGGCCGTTCGGTCGTCTCCCCGCTGTTCGACGGCCGCAACTGGGCCGACGGCACCTCGAACTACGGTGACTACGACAGCCCCATCACCAACGGTCTCATCGACAAGGCCCTCACGGCCAAGACCCTCGATGAGGCGCAGAACTACTGGCACCAGGCCGACATGCAGATCATGAAGGACGCGGCCATCGTGCCCTTCATGGCGCAGAAGACCCCGTGGTACCACTCCTCGCGGGTCAAGGGCGCCACGTGGCTGCCGATCGCTCAGCAGTTCGATTACACCAACCTGTGGCTCAGCGGAAGCGGTAGCTGACGCACCACAGCGATATGGCGGCCGGGCGCGTCGGTGACGGCGAGCCCGGCCGCAGTGCTGTACGACGGCTCCAATGAGGCGGGCCTCGTACTCGCGAGACGGTGATGTCGCAGGCAGAGCCGTTATCAGGTAGACATGCTGTGGCTCTTAGATGAGGCGCTAGTTTTTCGAAGGGGAGGACATGAGCCTTCTCGAGGTTCGAGACCTAAAGGTCTCTTTCGACACATCTGACGGATTGGTCCAGGCCGTTCGTGGAGTGTCGTTCACCGTCGAGCGAGGAAAGACACTTGGGATCGTCGGTGAGTCCGGATCCGGGAAAAGCGTCTCCACCCAGACGCTCCTCGGCCTGACGGCAGGCGCTCTGATCGATGGGGAGGCCCTCTTCGAGGGCCAGGATCTTCTGGCCATGACCGACGAGCAGCTTCGTCGCGTCCGTGGCAAGGAGATCGCGATGATCTTCCAGGATCCCCTGTCGAGCCTGCACCCGCTCTACAAAGTGGGCAAGCAGATCGTCGAGATGATCCGGCAGCACGAGCCGGACGTCACCAAGGCCCAGGCCCGCAAGCGGGCGATCGAACTTCTCGGCACGGTCGGCATTCCCGAGCCCGGCCAGCGCGTCGACGACTACCCCCACCAGTTCTCCGGGGGTATGCGGCAACGCGCAATGATCGCCATGGCCCTCGCGCTCAACCCGAAGCTCATCGTCGCGGACGAGCCGACCACCGCGCTTGACGCGACCGTCCAGGCCCAGATCCTCGACCTCATGCTGCGGCTGCAGCGTGAGTTCGACACCGCGCTCATCATGATCACGCACGACCTCGGTGTGATCGCCGACCTCGCCGACGAGGTGTTGGTGATGTACGGCGGCAAGCCGGTCGAGCACGCGGACCGGCGCTCGCTCTACTACCGTCCCCACCACCCGTACACCAAGGGCCTGCTGGAGTCGATCCCCGGGTCGACCGGCGCCAAGACGCGGCTCAAGCCCATCGCCGGGCAGCCGCCCTCGCTCATCAACCTCCCGACGGGATGCGCCTTCCACCCCCGGTGCGAGTACGTCATGGACCGTTGCGTCCAGGAGGAGCCGCCGCTGGCGGCCGTGGGTGACAAGGACGGCTTCCCGGACCTCGGGCACACCTCCGCGTGCTGGCTGCCCAAGGAGGCCGCCGGTCTCGACGCGGAGGCCGATCACGTGCGGCAGGAGGCCGCCGCGCTCGGCCGGTCGGCAGATTCGCCCGCAGCTACCGTCGTGGACGCCGGGGAGGCGCAGTGAGCCAGGACGCTGACGTCCTCGTTGAGATCGACGACGTCTACAAGCACTTTCCGATCAAGCAGGGGATCATCTTCAAGCACGAGGTCGCCCGCGTGCACGCGGTCGACGGCGTCAGCCTGCAGATCCGACGCGGCGAGACGATCGGCATCGTGGGCGAGAGCGGCTGCGGCAAGTCGACTCTCGCCCGCTGCATCACCGGCCTGCACCCCATCACCAAGGGCCGGATCGTCTTCGACGGCCAGGACATCTCGCGGCTGCGCGGACGGCAGCTCAAGCCGTTCCGCCGCGACGTGCAGATGATCTTCCAGGACCCGTACGGCTCGCTGAACCCGCGCCGCCGGGTCGGCGCGATCATCGGTGACCCGTTCGACATCCACGGCATCGCCTCCGGCGCCGACCGCAAGAAGCGCGTCCAGGAGCTGATGGAGCTCGTCGGCCTGAACCCCGAGCACTACAACCGGTTCCCGGCGGAGTTCTCCGGCGGACAGCGGCAGCGCATCGGCATCGCGCGAGCGCTGGCGCTCAAGCCGAGACTGATCGTCTGCGACGAGCCGGTCTCCGCGCTCGACGTGTCGATCCAGGCCCAGGTCATCAACCTGCTGAAGGACCTGCAGGAAGAGCTCGGCCTGACCTACGTGTTCATCGCCCACGACCTGTCGGTCGTGCGATATGTGAGCGACCGGGTCGCGGTGATGTACCTCGGCAAGATCGCCGAGTACTCCGAGGGCGAGGACCTGTACGAGAAGCCGCGCCACCCGTACACCAACGCGTTGCTGTCCGCGGCCTCGATCGCCGACCCCGACGCCGCCGAGAGCCGGGAGCGCATCGTCCTCACCGGCGACGTGCCCTCGCCGATCCGGCCGCCGTCCGGCTGCCGGTTCCACCCGCGCTGCCCGAAGGCGCAGGAGAACTGCGTCGAGCTCGTCCCCGAGCTCACCGTCCGGGACGGCGACCCCGCCGGGCACGTGACCGCGTGCCACTATCCCGTCGATTCCGCCGAGAACCTCGCGACCGAGCACGCGGCGATCGAGCAGTTGTCCACCGAGCCCACGCTCCCGAGTGCATAGGTATCGATCATGAGCCTCACTGATCTCGAAGCCGAGGCCTCGGTCCCGCCCGCGAGCGAGGTGCCCGGCGGACGCAAGATCGAGGGCCGCAGCCCCTGGCAGCTAGCCTGGGCCCGCCTCCGCAAGGACAAGGCCGCGATGATCTCCCTCGCGGTGATCATCCTGTTCATCGTCATGGCGCTGATGGCGCCGCTCATCGCCAAATGGGTGGGCTACGAGCCCGAGTTCGGCGACCGGAAACTGGGCCAGACCGCCGACGGCCTGCCGGTCGGACCCAACGGTCACCACGTCCTCGGCACCGACCGATTCGGCCGCGACATCCTCGTCCGCAGCGTCTACGGAGCACGCGTCTCGCTGCTCGTCGGCCTGGTCTCGACGGCACTCGCAGTGATCATCGGCCTCGTCGTCGGCGTGTCCGCTGGTTTCTACGGCGGCGCGATCGACACCGTTCTGGCCCGGTTCATGGACGTGACGCTGTCGTTCCCGTATCTGCTGTTCGCCCTCGCGCTCGCGGCGGCGTTCGGCGCCAGCGTGCCACTGACGATCTTCGTCATCACGTTCTTCCAGTTCGCATCGATCGGCCGGATCGTCCGAGGACAGGTCCTGCAGATCAAGGAACGGGAGTTCATCGAGGCGGCCAAGTCGCTGGGCGCGAGCCGGGTACGGACGATGTTCGTCGACATCATCCCCAACCTCGTCGCCCCGGTGACCGTGCTCGCGTCCATGACCATCCCGACCGCGATCATCTTCGAGTCGACGCTGTCCTTCCTCGGCGCGGGCACCGACCCCCGCACGCCGACCTGGGGCAACATGCTCTCCGACGCGACAGAGACGTACACGGTCGCGTGGTGGACGCTGTTCGTACCGGCGCTGTTCCTGCTCGTCACCACGCTGGCGTTCAACATCCTCGGGGACGCCGTCCGGGATGCTCTCGACCCGAGGGCCGAGCGGCTGTTCGCCGCTCAGAAGGCCAACCGGAAGAAGAAGAGGAAGTAGGGAACACCGATATGTTTCGTTTCCTGATCCGGCGGATCCTCTTCGGAATTCTGGTCCTGTGGATCGTCACGCTGGGCGTCTTCCTCCTGTTCTTCGCCACCTCGAAGGACCCGGCCGCCCGTTTCGCCGGCAAGTCCGCGACCCCGGCCACGCTCGCCCTCGTCCGCCACCGGCTGGGCCTGGACGACCCGCTGCCGGTGCAGTACTGGCACTTCCTCACACGGCTGCTCCGCGGCGACCTCGGCTACTCCTTCGCGACGCAGAGCCCGGTCACCGGCATGATCAAGCAGGCGCTGCCCGCCAGCCTCTCGCTGATCCTGGGTGCGGCCGTGCTGTGGCTGGCGGTGGGCCTCATCGCCGGTGTCATCAGCGCCACGCGGGCGCGTACGCTCCTCGACCGGGGCATCACCTTCGCGGTGCTGATCGGCATCTCGATGCCGGCGTTCATCGTCGGTCTGACGCTGTCGTACGTCTTCGCGGTCAAGCTGCAGATCTTCCCGCAGACCCAGTACATCCCGATCCAGAACAACCCGTTGCAGTGGTTCGAGCACATGGTGCTGCCCTGGATCACGCTGGCGCTGCTGCAGTCGGCCATCTACACCCGGCTGACCCGCGGTTCGCTGCTGGACGTGCTCGGCGAGGACTACATCCGCACCGCCCGCGCCAAGGGCCTGCCCGAGCGGCGTGTCATCTACCGGCACGGGTTGCGGTCGGCTCTGACGCCGGTCGTCACCCAGGCGGGTGTCGACATCGGCGTCCTGATCGGCGGCACGCTCGTCACCGAGACCGTCTTCGGCCTGCAGGGCATCGGCCAGTTGACCGTCCAGTCGCTGACCACCGGCGACCTGCCGGTCATCATGGGCGTCGTGCTGATCGCCTCGTTCTTCGTGGTGCTCGGCAACCTGGTCGTCGACGTCGTCTACTCCTTCCTCGACCCGCGCGTCCGGCTCTCCTGACGCCGTTTCGCCCGAAGTGGCCGGTCTCCCCGTGCGGGGCGACCGGCCGCTTCGCGTTCGGCCCCCTCCCCTAAGCTGTGCTGGTGTCATACGCGTCGGATCTGCGGCTGGTCCTCAAAGGCCGGGACTTTCGCCGCCTTTTCGCGACGCGGATCGTCTCCGCGGTCTCCGACGGCGTGTTCCAGGTGGGCATCGCGGGATACGTCCTGTTCTCCCCGGAGCAGGAGGCGACGGCCGCGGAGGCGGCCGCCACGGCGGCCGTGCTGCTGCTGCCCTACTCCGTGCTCGGACCGTTCGCCGGCGTCTTCATCGACCGCTGGCGGCGCCGGCAGATCCTCGTCTACGCGCCGCTGATCCGGGCGCTCCTGCTGGGCGCCACCGCGGCGCTGCTGGTGTACGCGCGCGGCGACGTGCCGTTCCTGTTCGCGGCGCTCCTGGTGCTGGGGGTCAACCGGTTCTTCCTGTCCGCGCTCTCGGCCGCGCTGCCGCACGTCGTGGGCCGCCAAGAGCTGATCACCGCGAACGCCGTTTCGGTCACCTCTGGGACGATGGCCTCGTTCGTCGGCGCGGGCCTGGGCTATCTGCTGCGGCTGATGTTCGGCGCCGACCGGCACGGCACGGCGCTGATCCTCCTCTCCGCCGCCGCGGCGTACGTCGCGACGTCGGCCATCGCCACGACGCTCGGCCGCGACCTGCTCGGCCCCGAGCTGCGGACGGCGCGCCCGGAGACCCGCGAGGCGGTGCGACAGGTGCTGCGCGGCCTGCTCGACGGGGCACGGCACGTACGCGAACGCCGTCCCGCCGCGTTCGCCCTCGGCGCGATCGGGGCGCATCGCTTCCTGTACGGCATCACGACGATCATGACGGTGCTGCTGTTCCGGAACTACTTCACCGGCAGCGCCGAGGCGGGCATGGGCGGCTTCGCGCTGGCTCTGGTCGTCTCCGGCGCGGGCTACTTCCTGGCCGCCGTGGTCACGCCGCTGGTCACCGAGCGGATCAGCAAGGAAGTGTGGATCGCCGTGCAGCTGGCCTTCGCGGCCGTGGCCGAGGTGGTGCTCGGCGCGCCGTTCGCGGCGTTCCCGTTCATCGTCGGCGGCTTCCTGCTGGGCCTCGCCGCCCAGGGCGTGAAGCTGTGCGTGGACACGATCGTCCAGACGATCATCTCGGACGCCTACCGAGGCCGCGTGTTCTCGTTCTACGACATGATCTTCAACGGCCTGTACGTGGCCGGCTTCGCGATCGCCGCGATCATCCTCCCGCCGACCGGCAAGTCCTACGCGGCCCTGATGCTGATCGGCTGCGGCTACGCCCTGGCCGCGGGGGTGTACTGGCTGGGGGCCAAGAACCAGAGAAGAGATGCTGCCACCGCCCGGGCAGACGTCTAGGGCGCGGGCCGGACGCGGGCGGCGGCGAGCATCGCGGTGGTGATGCGGTCCACGTCGTCGGCGTCGGTGACGTACGGGGGCATCGTGTAGATCAGGTTGCGGAACGGACGGAGCCACACGCCCTCGCGCATCACCGTCTCCTGGACGGCCGCCACGTCCACCTCCTCGACCATCTCGAGCACCCCGATCGCGCCCAGCACCCGTACGTCGCGCACGCCCGGGAGGGCGCGGGCCGGTTCGAGGCCCTGGGTGAGGCCCTTCTCGATGGCGGCGACCTCGGTCCGCCAGTCGCGCTCCAGCAGCAGCTCGATCGATGCCACCGCGGCCGCGCACGCGAGCGGGTTGGCCATGTAGGTCGGTCCGTGCATGAGCACGCCCGCCTCGCCGTCGCTGATCCCGCGCGCCACCCGGTCGGTGCACAGAGCCGCCGCCAGAGTGAGGTATCCGCCGGTCAACGCCTTGCCCACGCACATGATGTCGGGCGACACGCCCGCGTGCTCGCAGGCGAAGAACGTTCCCGTCCGGCCGAAGCCGGTGGCGATCTCGTCCAGGATCAGCAGCACGTCGTGCTCGTCCGCGAGCGAGCGCAGCAGCCCCAGCCACGCCGGATCGTAGAACCGCATGCCTCCGGCGCCCTGCACGACCGGCTCCACGATGATCGCGGCCAGTTCGTCCGCGTGTGTCGCCACCAGACTCGACAGCTCAGCGGCGTACTCCGGCTCGTACGCGCTCGGCGGCGGGGGCGCGAACACGTGGCGCGGCAGCAGGTCCGCGAACAGGTGGTGCATCCCGCCGACCGGGTCGCACACCGCCATCGCCCCGAACGTGTCGCCGTGATAGCCGCCGCGCACCGTCATCAGCCGTGACTTCGACGCGCGGCCGCGCGAACGCTGGTACTGCAACGCCATCTTGATCGCGACTTCCACCGACACGGATCCGGAATCGGCGAAGAACACCTTCGTGAGCGGCTCCGGCGTGAGCGATACCAGCAGCCGCGCCAGGTGTACCGCGGACGGATGCGTCAGCCCGCCGAACATCACGTGCGCCATGTCCCGCAGTTGCCCGGACACCGCCGCGTCGAGGGCGGGATGCCGGTAGCCGTGGATCGCCGCCCACCACGACGCCATCCCGTCCACCAGCTCACGGCCGTCGGCCAGCGTCAGGCGTACGCCCTGGGCCGAGACCACCGGATGGACCGGCGTGGTGGCCGGCATGGGGGCGTACGGATGCCAGATGTGCTCGCGGTCGAAGGCGAGGAGTTCGTCGGCGGACATGCGTCCCAATGATGGCAGGGGCGGGTCAGCCCTGGTCACGCCACCACTCGCGCAGCGCCTTCGTGGCCGCCTCCTTGCCGATCGGCCCCTGGTCCAGGCGCAGGTCGAGCAGGAACTTGTAGGCCCGGCCGACGGCCGGTCCCGGCGCCAGGCCGAGGATCTGCTGGATCTCGTGCCCGTCGAGCTCGGGACGGATCTTGGCCAGCTCCTCTTCCTGCTCCAGCCGCGCGATCCGCCGTTCGAGGTTGTCGTAGGTGCGGGCCAGCGCCGCCGCCTTGCGCTTGTTGCGCGTCGTGCAGTCGGCGCGGGTCAGCTTGTGCAGCCGGGGCAGGAGGGACCCCGCGTCGCGTACGTAGCGCCGCACCGCGGCGTCGGTCCACTCGCCCGTGCCGTACCCGTGGAACCGCAGGTGCAGCTCGACCAGCCGGGAAACGTCCGCGACGACGTCCTTGGGGTAGCGCAGGGCGATGAGCCGCGCCTTGCTCATCGAGGCGCCGACCACCTCGTGATGGTGGAAGGTGACCCGGCCGCCGTCGACGAACGAGCGGGTCTTCGGCTTGCCGATGTCGTGCAGCAGCGCGGCCAGCCGCAGGATCAGGTCCGGGCCGTCCTCCTCCTGCGCGATCGCCTGCTCCAAGACGATGAGCGAGTGCTCGTACACGTCCTTGTGCCGGTGGTGCTCGTCGATCTCCAGCCGGAGCTTGGGCAGCTCCGGCAGCACTCGCGCGGCCAGGCCCGTGTCGACCAGGAGCGTCAGGCCCTGGCGCGGATACGTGCCGGTCAGCAGCTTGGACAGCTCGTCGCGAACTCGCTCGGCCGAGATGATCTCGATCCGGCCGGCCATCTCCGTCATGGCCGCCAGGACCGCGGGGTCGACGGTGAAGCCGAGCTGGGAGGCGAACCGGGCGGCGCGCAGCATCCGCAGCGGGTCGTCGCCGAAGGAGTCCTCCGGACGGCCGGGCGTCCGGATCGTCTTGGCCCGCAGGTCCGCCAGCCCGCCGTACGGGTCGACGAACTCGTGCCCGGGCAGCCGTGCGGCCATGGCGTTCACGGCGAAGTCGCGGCGCGCGAGGTCATCGGTGAGCGACGTGCCGTACGCGACCTCCGGCTTGCGCGACTTCGGGTCGTAGGACTCGCTGCGGTACGTCGTGATCTCGATCTGGTGATCGCCCTTGCGCAGGCCGATCGTGCCGAACTCGATGCCGATCGTCCAGACCGCGTCGGCCCAGCCGTCGACGATCTCCAGGATGCGCTCCGGGTGGGCATCGGTGGTGAAGTCGAGGTCGCTGACCGTACGCCCGAGCAGGGCGTCGCGTACGGGCCCCCCGACCAGCGCCAACTCGTGGCCGGCCGTGGCGAAGACCCGGCCCAGGTCGTTGGCGAGTGGGGCCACGCGGTTCAGCAGTTCGCTGATCGCGGCGGCCGGATTGGAGGTCAGTTCGTTCGACACGGCAATCGAGCGTAGATCCTCGCAGGTGGCAGGCAAAACGAGAATCGCCTACCTGCCGATCCTCATTTGTTCCGGTACGGGAGGCTAGGCGATGAGATGTCAGGTGACAGGGTCGGCCTACCGTCGTATCTCCCCCGACCGACCGGCCCCGACCGGCTGCCCGGCAGACGGCTCTGCGACGGGCCCGGCGAAATCCCCCCGAGCAATGACCGATTACGCATGCCTGGCTACTACCATAACGCCGTGCCCCGCCCGCGTAATCGTCGACGGCTCGCCGGTCCGCCCGGTCCTCATCGCGAGGAGACGTCGGCGGGCGGCCTGGTCGTCGACATCGCGGGCGCGGCGCGAGCTGCACTGATCGCCCGGTACGACCGTGATGGCCGGCTGCGGTGGTCACTGCCCAAAGGACACATCGAAGGCGCAGAGACGATCGAGGAGGCGGCGGTGCGCGAGGTGGAGGAGGAGACCGGCATCCGCGGCCGGATCGTCGCTCCCCTGGGCGCCATCGACTACTGGTTCTTCGTACGCCATACCCGGTCGTCTGGCCCCGACCGGCCCCGCGCCTTCCCTCAGCCAACCGACTCCGATCGGCCTCGCGCTTTGACCCGACCAGCCGATCCCGACCGGCCTCGCGCCTTCCCCCAACCAACCGACCCCGACCGACCTCGCGCCTTCCCCCAACCAACCGACCCCGACCGACCTCCCTGGCATTCCCCTGGCCGGGGGCGGGTGCACAAGACCGTGCACCACCACCTGTTGCTGGCCACCGGCGGGATCCTGTCCGACGCCGACCCGGAGGTCGCGAAGGTCGCCTGGGTCCCGCTCGCCGAGGTGGTCGGCCGCCTCGCCCACGCCGACGAGCGCCGGCTCGTCGCCCACGTACCCGAACTCCTCGCGGCCATCACGTGAGACGACTCATCGCCCTGGTCCTGCCTCTGCTGCTCGGCGGAGCACCGGCGTTCGCCGCGACGCCGAAGCCCCCGCCGTCCTCAGCGCACCCCCACGCCTCATCCCACGTCTCCCGGGCCTCACGTGACCGCGAGCCCACGCCCAAGGCTCCCGTGGACGTGAAGCTGTCCTCGATCAGTCCCGGCGGGTACCTCCAGGCGAACTCGACTCTGCGCGTGAAGGGCCGGATGGTCAACCAGTCCGAGAGCGGCTACCAGCGGGTCTCGGTACGGCTGCGGTTCAGCTCCCAGCCGATGACGAACCGCGGCGAACTGGAGTCGTACGCCGACGGCAAGGGCCTGGACCCGCAACGGGCCGGGCAGCCACGGCTCGCCACGGCGACCCTGCCGGTCGGCGGCCAGCAGCCCTGGTCGGTGTCCCTGCCGGTGCGGCAGATGGGCCTGACCACGTTCGGCGTCTACCCGATCTCGGTGGAGGTGCTCGGCGCCGCGGGCACGGTGCTCGGCCACGTGCGCACGTTCGTCACCTACTACCCCACGGGCAGCGCCCCGCAGAAGACCAAGGTCTCCTGGGTCTGGCCGGTCATCGACCAGCCGCACCGCGCCGACGACTCCACGTTCGTCGACGACGGCCTCGAACGTCAGCTCGGCGCCGGCGGCCGCCTGTCGAATCTGGTCACCGCCGCAGGGCGTACGACCACCCCGGTGAGCTGGCTCATCGACCCGAGCCTGGTCGACGACGCGACCCGCATGGGCGACACCGAGGGCTACTCCATCAAGGGCACGGCCCGGCCCCAGAGCGTGGCGGCGAACGACTGGCTGCGGTCGCTGCACACGGCGCTCGCCCCCGGTGACCAGCTCATCGCCACGCCGTACGCCGACCCCGACGTGATGGCCCTCGCGCAGCGCGGCATGAGCGGCGACGTCAAGCTCGCCGCTCAGGAGGGCACGCGCACGCTGGCGGCGGCCAAGCTGAGTGGCGCGACGCCGGTCGTGGCGATGCCTCCGGACGGCCTCGCCGACCAGGCCACGCTCTCCTCGCTCGTGGCCGGCGGTTCCCGCACGATCCTGCTGAGCAGCTCGGTGCTGCCGGACTCCCGCGCCACGACCTACACCGTCGACCCGGTCGCCCACAAGACCGTCTCGGGCACGAACGTCAAGCTCGTCGCCTACGACGACACCCTGCGCAAGATCCTGGGCACCTCCACGACCGAGCCCGGCGGCACGATCATCGCCGAGCAGCGGTTCCTGGCCGAGACCGCCATGATCACCAGCGAGGCGCCCCAGAAGTCCCGCACGATCGTCATCACTCCGCCGCGTCGCTGGAATCCCAGCCCGACCTTTGCCAAGGCGGTGCTGAACTACACCGCCAAGGCGCCCTGGTTGCAGGCCGTCCCGCTGGCCGCGGCGGCCAACACCCCGCCCGCCGGCCGTGTCTTCCAGGCGCAGAAGGGCTCCGGGCTGGGCAAGAACTACCTGCACCAGGTCCGGGACCTCCGCTCGCGGATCCAGCAGTTCACCTCGATCTTCACCCCGCCCACCAGCGGCTTCACCCTCGGCGTCGCCCGCACCGAGTCCTCGGCGTGGAACGGCCAGTCGCGGAAGGGCACGCGACTGCGCGACACGCTCACGGACGAGCTCGACCGCGACATCGGAAAGATCAAGGTGCTGAATGACGGCATCACGATGGCCGGCAAGTCGGGCCGCACCGCGATCACCATCTCCAACGGGCTCGACTACGGCACCGTGGTCGTCAGGCTGCGCGCCTACTCCCAGAACAAGTCACGTCTGCGGGTGGACTCCGTCGACCGGGTCCTGACGCTCGAACACGGCCACAAGGACCAGGTCACCCTCGACATGAAGGCGTCCGCCAACGGCATCGCCTACATCAATCTCGATCTTCTGACCCCGGACGGCCACCCGCTCGGCACCGGTCCGCACGTGCTGCACGTACGGACGACCGCGTACGGCCGAACCGCGTTGCTCATCACCGGCGTCTCACTTGCCGTACTCTTCGTCGGCGTCGCCATACGCGTCGTACGCCGCAGAGCCGAGCGAGCGGAGGAGTCCGTTGAGTGACCTGGAGCCGGGCCGATCGGAGGCAGCGAGCACGCTGCCTGACATCCCGATCGTCGACCCGAGCACACAGATCATGGAGACCGCCGAGGAGGTCCGGGCGGAGCAGGCCGAGTCCTCGGGCTCTCGTGTCGGCGGCCTGCTGAAGTCCAGCGCCGTCATGGCGCTGGGCACCGTGGCGTCACGGGCACTCGGCTTCATCCGCAACGCCGTCATCGTGATCGCGCTGGGCACCGGGCCGCTCGGCGACGTCTACAACGTCGCGAACACCTTCCCCAACGTCGTCTACGACCTGCTGCTGGGCGGCATCCTCACCGCGGTGCACGTCCCGATGCTGGTCCGCGCGCTGGAGAAGGACCGCGCGTACGGCGAGGAGTACGAGGCGCGGCTGCTGACGATCGTGCTCGGCGGCCTGCTGGCCCTGACCGCGATCGCGATGCTCTGCGCGCCGCTGCTCGTCGACCTGTACGCCAGCGGCTTCACGCCCACGCAGCACAAGCTCGCGGTGATCTTCGCGCTGTTCTTCCTGCCGCAGATCTTCTTCTACGGCGTCGGGGCACTGGCCGGCGCCTCGCTGAACGCCCGTGGCAGCTTCGCCGCGCCGATGTGGACACCGGTCCTCAACAGCATCGTCGTGATCGTCATCGGCGGCGCGTTCCTGCTCGTCGCGGGCCCCGGCGTCACGCCGTCCAGCATCGGCAACAACGAGGTCGTCCTCCTGGCGGGCGGCACCACGCTGGGCATCATCGTGCAGACCATCGCGATGTGGCCCTCGCTGCGCAAGGTCGGCTTCCGGTTCCGGCCGCGGTTCGACTTCCGCCGCGAGGAGCTCGCCCCGGTCGGCGGCATGGCCCTGTGGACCCTGCTGTACGTCGCGATCATGCAGATCGGCTTCGTGGTGAACACCAACATCGCGGTGCGCGCCGGAGTGCGGGGGGAGCACGAGCATCTCGGTTACGGCGTCGGGCTCACGCCCTGGAACAACGCCTACCTGCTGTTCCAGCTCCCGTACGCGATCGTCGGCGTGTCGGTGATGACCGCGCTGCTGCCGCGAATGAGCCGGCACGCCGCCGAGAACCGCACGGACCTGGTCCGCGACGACCTGGCCTCGGGTCTCAACCTGACCTCGGTGATCATCGTCCCGTCGGCGGCGCTGCTGTTCGCGCTCAGCCCGGAGCTGGTCACCGCGTTCTTCTCGCACGGCGCGACCGGCGTGGCCGACGGCCTGATGATCGCCAACGTCGTGCAGGCGTTCGCGCTGACCCTGGTGCCGTTCGCCGTGCAGCAGCTGTTTCTGCGGGTCTTCTACTCGCTGGCCGACACGCGGACGCCGGCGCTGATGGCGATGGGCACCATCGTCATCAGCATCACGCTGGGTCTCGTCGGCTACAAGATCCTGCCCACCGACATGATCGTCGAAGGCATCGCGATCGCCCTCGGCATCTCCTGGACGGTCGGGTGCCTGGTGGCCGGGCTGATCCTGCGCCGGCGGCTCAACGGTCTCGGCGCGCGGCTGATGGTGCGTACCCACATCAAGATCGCGGTGGCGACCATACCGGCGTTCGTGTTCGCGCTCGGAGTCCACGAACTGTTCTTCAAACTTTTCTATTATCGGCTGATCACGTCGGTAGCCGCGCTGGCCGTCGGAGGCGCGGGAGCCGCCGTGCTGTATGTGCTGGTTGCGCGCCGACTGCGGATCTCTGAGGTGGAAACGCTCACGGGAACCGTGATGCGCAGGTTGCCCGGACGTGTCTCGAGTTAGGAGAGGGTGCCCGTATGGTGGGAGAGCGCAACCGTCTACGGGTAGTAACCCAAAGACGCTCCTCGAGCGTCCTACCTACGGGCGGGTGCACGCACAACACCGCCCACGAGGTATCGAGGGAGGGTCGAAGGCGTAAGGGAGCCACGGCACATATGGGACGCGATTACCTGCGCCGGACGCCGCGTTGAGCACGTCCGTCATCGAACCCGGCACCCGCCTCGCCGGTCGTTACCGTC
This sequence comes from Actinoallomurus acaciae, assembly GCF_042429965.1. NCBI lineage: Bacteria > Bacillati > Actinomycetota > Actinomycetes > Streptosporangiales > Thermomonosporaceae > Actinoallomurus > Actinoallomurus acaciae. Next base: position 898 of record NZ_JBHLZP010000001.1, on the reverse strand, counting down.
TGGACGACCGCGTCAGCGAAGCGGGTGGTTCCACGTTCTGGAAGGCGACGGACGAGATCCTCGCCCGCCCCGTCGCGGTGCTCACCTTCGCCCCCGGCTTTCCCCGGGTGCACGATGTGGTCACCGCCGCCCGAGCCGCCAGCCGGCTCACCGACCCCCGTCTCACCCAGGTGTTCGACGCGGACGACAGCGGCGAGAACGCCTACGTCGTCAGCGAGTGGGTCACCGGTGAGACGCTGGAGGACCTGCTGGCCGAGGGCCCGATGGAGCCCGGCCGCGCGGCCGCGTTCCTCATGGAGGCCGCCGAGGCGCTCGCGTCGGCGCACAGCGCGGGCCTGGCCCACCTGTGCATCACGCCGCACAACCTGGTCTGGACCAGCGGTGGCACCGTCAAGGTCACCGGCCTGGGCGTCGAGGCCGTGCTCGCCGACTCCAGCTCCGACACGCCGGCCGCCGAGGACACCCAGGGGCTCGGGGAGCTGCTGTACGCCTCGCTCACCGGGCACTGGTGCGGCGCGGAGGGCACCCAGCTGCCGGCCGCGCCGAGCGGCCCGGACGGTCGCCCGGTCCCGCCCTCTCAGGTCCGGCCCGGCGTGCCGCCCGATCTCGACGACATCGTCTGCCGGGCGCTCCACATCCCCGCACGAGCCGGTCAGGAGCCGCTGGACGCCCCGTCGGCGTTCGTCTCCGCCCTGAGCAGGGTGCCGCGCTCTCCGTTGCCCTTCGTGCCGCTGACGGGCTCCACGCCACCCGGTGTGATCAACCGGCCCGACCAGCCACGCTCGACGAGCACGACGACCTCTCCGGTCGACCCGCTCTCGCGCACCGTGCCCGACCCGCCGCAGGCGCGCACCCAGGCCACGCACCACCCGCTGCGGTCCGCGCCGCCGCCGCGCCA